>CAKUYF010000001.1 GCA_934702115.1 uncultured Eubacteriales bacterium
TTTTTAGAATTTAACCATAAAGTACCAAGCTCTTTTAGCATTATCCACTTGGCTTCATTTTTTAACATTCCATCTATTCTTAAAAAACTTTTACGATACATTCCAAATTTATTGGCAAAAATAAAAGGATCATCTATAGCTGTTCTAAAAATTAATTTATCTATTCTATAAATTATTTCTTGTATAAACTGAGAATGTAAAGAAACATATTTCATATACTCTAACAGGCAATCATACGGTGTTCCTAAATTGCGCATTTGAAGTTCTCTTCTTACTGCATTAAGATTATAGAAATCTTCTTGAAATATCGGCTTACATAATATATTATTTGACGGCTTATTATTACGCATATCAGGCTTAATTTCCTCTACTGACATATTCCACTTACTAAAATCTTTATATTCTTGATTAAAAGTAAAGCATTCATCAAATAAAATATTAAATAGCACTATACGAGTTATTCTAGGATTGTCTCCATCTTCTTTTTTAGTTCCGTATATCCCTGGTTTCCAATTCGGAAAAGAATACTTATTAACTCCAAAAAATCTTCTAACCTTGTGAACAAATGAAACTACTACATCATCTGAAAAATTTCCGTTTTTTCCAAAAACTTCACGTAATAACATTCTTCCTTGTACCAAAGAAGATGAATTATCTTTAAAAAATATCTGAATATTCTCTTCGGTAACTTCAACTTCGTGAAAATACACGCTATAATTGAACAATTTTTCGTAAACCAAATAAGTTAAATCTTGATTCCAATAATCATTACTATGAAATTCAACATTTACTCCTGGCAAAAGTTTAATTGTTTGGTTATTTACAAACTTCTCTGAGAAAAGCACATTAGGATAATTTTCATTCAATACCTCCATCAATCCAGCATTAACATTTAAACTACTGAAAATTCCCATCATGGATAAACAAGCGGATAATTTCTTTAAAGCTTTTCTTTTCACTTTGTTTCTCACTACTTTCAATTTAAGCTTAGAACTAGTTATAACAACTATCATACTTTAACAAAAAAATCAACTTGTAATTTTTGTAAATAATCAAAAAATATTGAAATGAAATTAAATTTAATATTTACTAACAAAGCATTTTATATCTATTTTACATTATATATTGGCATAATTTACAAAATTTTCTATATAACTAAAATATTCAAATAAGGTATCGGATTTTTCAAAGGATTTACATCTGTTTTTTATCCCACTGAATTGGATATTATTTTTATATAATGCTCAAAAATTCTTACTACTTTCTTTATAGAAAAACCAGACAAAATTCAGAATCATTTTATCCGCTAAACTTATGTGCATAAAAACATAAAGCCTGTAAAAACCACCCTGTAATCATAAAAAATTACATAATTACGAATTTATTTTTCAATGCTTACGAATAACTAAATTCATTTAACTCATCGGAAAAATAATCACACTCAAACCCAGTATTATTAATATGTATAGCTAAATTAAAAAGAACTTCTTTTCCATTTAATCTGTTAAACAAATTATAAAGTAAAAGCACCTCTGCAAACCAGAAGTGCTTATAAAACCAGTATAAAAAATTATTATACGACAATAACTATCACGATAAGAAAACAAGTTTAAGAAATCCCATAATATACAATCTGAATTAAATTAGATTCTCAGGAATTTTAATAAATTTATTTTTATATTAAATCTTTTATTCTAGAAAAAATTTTACTAAAAACCGAACCAGATTTCTGTTTGTTACTGTGCTTTCCTATATCAAGGCTTTGAAGATTACAATGTATTTTTTCCATTTTATCAAATTTCAATGCAGTTTCAGTGAATGAATAATCCTTTTCTGTTAACGTATTCATTACGTAAGATAGATAAGCAATAAATACCCAGATATCCATTTGGCTTTCACTTTTAGAAAATCTTAACCCCTTTTTTCTTATATCATTCATTTGTCTAGCTACATTTTTACCTAGACTTGAACACGAATCAAAAACATCATTTACTTTTCCTTTTAAATTTTCTAATATCTTGCAAATATTATTACGATAAAGTGTTAATCCGCCTGTTCCTCCAAAAATTTTTTCAAAAAGCTCTATTTTTTCCTTGAGCTCCTGCATTACAGCGTTATATTTTTCAGCATTTGAAAAATAATCTCCTATATCTTTTTTTCTGTCCTTATACTCTGATCCTTTATTTGAAATTGAATCATACTTTTCAAGATGCTTATAAATTCCGGTATATTTACCTCGTAGTAAATTATAATCATCTTGATAATCTTTAAAGCTTTCCTTGAAAGTATAGCTTGTCTTGTTATTCTCTATGTTATTACGAGATAAATCATATTCTGAAAATTCGATGCTAACTAGATATTTTTTATCCTTGCCTTTGCAATATCTTTTAAGAGCTTCCGCTTTAAAGGTTCCGCTTGGCGTACCTAAGGCTTCTTTCAAATTTCTAATTTCAGTTTCTAATTTTTTCTTTTCTGAGCCGTAACTTTTTGCCAACCATTCGTAATGTTTCTTTGCTTTAGCCACTTCATCCTTGTTTGGTCTTTTAATGTAACTCCACTTACCTTTATAACTCGATTTAAATTTACTATCAATGCTTTCCCAAGTTTTATCACCTAAAGCATCACTACCACAATTAATACCAAAAAAATTCTTTAAATGCTCAAGATATTTTTTTCTTTTTTCTTCAAGTGAGCCTAATTCTTTGTTTAAAACTTTTTCTTGATCCTTTAATTTATCACACAAAGGCTTAATGTCACTTTTTGCCTTTTCCTGTGCTGCTCTTAATCGTGAAGCTGCTTCTCCTTTCGCAGTTTCAATTTTTTCAGAAGCATCTTTCCTAATTGTTTCCTTCACTTCTTTTTTGGTTATATCTTCCCTAGAAAAATCCTTATCCGTATATTCAATAAATTTCATTTTATCAATTATATTTTTATTTTTTTCATAGTAATCTAAAATATCTCTATATTTTTCTTTAGCGTTTTTATAGGTTTTAAGATAATTTGCCTGATTATCTGCTAAATTTTTAAATAAAGGCCCCGATTCAGTTACGAAACTAGTTAATTGTTTATCTAATTCCTCACTAAATTCTTTAAAAACTTCTCCAACATGCATATATTTTAGTCCGGATTGAATTCCGACTAATGAATCATTTTCTCTAATGAAATCTTGCGGAGAAGGAGTAGGTGACATAATCTTACAATTATTAGGTAGTCTATCCAAAAACACATCTTTTGCAAGTAACCCTCTTTTGGCCATTTCAGTAGTATTACTTACACTATCACTTAAACCGCTTAACCATCCAAGAAATTTATTAACCACTTCTAAACACCCCATTCTAAAACATAATTAACTATCTATATAGCTTTGAAAAAACCATTATACTGCTATTATATAATAAATTTATATGAAGTCAATATTTTTTTGTAAAAATTACATATAAAAATCTTTAAATTATTTCTTAAAGATGGATCTATAATCACTTGACTTTTAGTATCAATTATGATAAAATTTCTTATACCTCTGTTGCAAAATTCTATGCTTAAAGCTAATTTCAGAGGGAGGCTAAAATATTCCGTAATGCCGGGAGGTGCCGTAAATGAGAGTAAAAGTAACGTTAGCTTGTACGGATTGTAAGCAAAGAAATTACGAAACTACAAAAAATAAAAAGAATAATCCGGACAGAATTGAAATGAACAAGCATTGTCGTTTCTGTAGAAAACATACTCTACACAAAGAAACTAAATAGTTTGGATCGGAGGCAAAACAATGGAAGAAGAAAAAAAGGGCATATTTGCAAGAATTAAAAGCTTCTTTGTAGATTCAAAGACCGAATTAAAAAAAATTGTTTGGCCAACTCAAAAGACAGTATTCAAAAATACCGGAATAGTCTTAATGATGATTTTCATTATGGGTATTTTTGTGGCGTTGCTGGATGCCGGTCTTATTCAGCTTCTTGGATTGGTAATGTCTGTTTCACGTAATAAGTAAAGTAGGCCGGAGAGGAAAGAATAAAAATGTCCGAAGATGCTAAATGGTATGTTATTCATACCTACTCAGGGTATGAGAATAAGGTCGCGTCAAATATTGAAAAGACAGTAGACACTCACAATATGAGAGATATGATTCAAGAAGTAAAAGTACCTACAGAAACGGTTATCGAAATAAAAGATAATAAAGAACGAGAAGTTGTAAGGAAAGTTTTCCCAGGGTACGTTATGGTGAAAATGATTTTAAATGATGAATCATGGTATATTGTAAGAAATATTAGAGGTTGTACTGGATTTGTTGGGTCTTCTTCTGCGCCAATTCCGCTAACTCCCGAGGAAGTCAAGAAGCTGGGTGTAGAAACCAGAACAGTTAAACTGGCTTATTCTGTTGGAGAAAGCGTGCGTATTCTTGACGGACCACTAGCTAACATGATAGGAAAGGTTTCAGAAATTGATACTGAAAATAAAAAAGTTAAGGTAGTTGTTTCAATGTTTGGCAGAGAGACTCCTGCAGAGCTATCTTTAGGAGAAATTGAACCTATTATGTAAAAACCAAAAATATGTTTTAGTATAAAAGATTTTAGCAGTTCAAAATAAGAACAAAGATTTGTTTTGAATGTGGGAGGAGTAAAATATTACAATTGCTCCGGATTTTACCACAAAACTTGGAGGTGCAAGAATTGGCTAAAAAAGTCAAATCAATCGTAAAATTACAAATTCCTGCTGGTAAGGCAACTCCAGCACCACCTGTAGGTTCTGCTTTGGGACCTCATGGTATAAATATTATGTCATTCACAAAAGAATTTAACGATCGCACAAAGAATGATATGGGTCTTATTATTCCTGTTGTAATTACAATCTATGAAGACCGTTCATTTACATTCGTAACAAAAACTCCACCAGCCGCAGTTTTAATCAAAAAAGCATGCGGAATTGAATCGGGGTCGGGAGTTCCAAATAAAACAAAAGTAGGAAAAATATCTAAACAGCAAGTTGAAAAAATTGCTGAACAAAAAATGCCCGATTTAAATGCAGCAAATTTAGAATCTGCATTTTCAATGGTAGCAGGTACTGCCAGAAGTATGGGAATTGAGGTTGTAGACTAATGATTCGGGCATCCGTCCCCTTAAGTGGGAGGAAAAAATCCGATTTTACCACTAATTCAGGAGGAGAAAAATGAAACACGGAAAAAAATATAGAGAAAGTATAAAATCATTTGATCTAGCGGAATCATATGATGCAAAAAAAGCTTTGGAACTATGCACAAAAACCGCTAAAGCAAAATTTGATGAAACAGTTGAACTTCATGTAAGATTAGGAGTTGACTCACGCCATGCCGATCAACAAGTACGCGGCGCTATAGTTTTACCACATGGTACAGGTAAAAAAGTAAAAGTACTTGCAATATGTAAAGGTGATAACGAAAAACTTGCTAAAGAAGCAGGTGCGGATTTCATCGGTGCAGAGGAAATGGCTCAAAAAATTCAAACAGAAAATTGGATGGATTTCGACGTCTTAATAACCACTCCCGATATGATGGGCGTAGTAGGAAGGCTCGGAAGAATTTTAGGACCTCGTGGTTTAATGCCTAACCCAAAAGCCGGAACCGTTTCTACTGATATTGCTAAAGCTATTAGGGAAGCAAAAGCAGGTAAAATAGAGTATCGTTTGGATAAAACTAATATAATTCATTGCCCTATCGGAAAGGTGTCTTTTGGAGAAGAAAAATTGTTTGATAACTTTGACGCTTTAATGGGAGCAATAATTAAAGCAAAACCTGAAGCCAGCAAAGGGCAGTACGTAAAATCATGCGTAGTTTCATCAACTATGGGTCCCGGAGTAAAAATTAACGTTGGAAAACTTGAAAACGCTCAATAATTTAAACAGATTAATTTAAAGGTCTATTCTTTTTAAGAATAGACTTATTTTTTATATTAAACTTAAAAAAACATAACAAATCAATTTAATATTGACATTAATTTATTAATAGTGTAAAATATTCATATCGCATATTTAAGATTTTACCAACAATAGAGGTTAACATATATGAAAAGTGCATCTTTGGAATATTTATTTATTAAGGAATCAAAGAAACAAATTGACAAAATTAAAGAAAAGGTAACTAGAAAAGAATTTTTAGAAATTCTTAGTGAAGATAAGTTAGATGAAGTGGTAGGTGGAATATCTTTTAAGGGTGTTAGAAACAGTGTTATAATTGGTACATCGACCTTGTTAGGAGGTGCAATTGGAACTAAATCAGGGTCAGTCATAGGATTTAACGCATTACGGATTTCTGGATACGATGATCCAGTTAAATATAATACTGAAAAAAGAGAATATGAGGTAAACCACGGCTATTTTATGATAATGCGTGCCTCTATGCTGGTAGGTAAGTTAAGTGGAGCAGCCGTAGGAGCGGCCATCGGACAAAAAATTGTAGATTATTTAGATAGCTGATAAATATTTATTAAGTGCAAAATTCATTAAGAGAATTATTTAATCTTGACAAACCTCATTCTTAATAGTAAAATATAGATTAATAGTCATTCCTAAGAAAGCAGGTACTCTTAATTAAAAGAGTTTAAAGGAACCAGCCGAGGGTGAAACTTTATATTGATAGTTCTGATTTAGAAAAATAAAGAGTTTTATTTAATCGTCTGTTTCTTTTCATGTGGAATGATTAGGTTCAGACGATTTGTTATTGTCTAAAAATGATAGGTTTCGGAGGTGAAATTCATTGCCAAGTATTAAAGCATTAGAAGCAAAAAAAGCAATAGTAAGTGAAGTAACAGAAAAGCTTAAATCTTCATGTGCAGGTGTATTGGTTGATTACCAAGGCATTAATGTTGAAGATGATACAAAGTTAAGAAAAAGCTTACGTGAAGCTGATGTAGATTATTTAGTAATAAAAAATACTCTTTTAAAAAGAGCTGCTGAAAATGCAGGCATAGATGATTTGTCAAAATCATTACATGGTTCTACAGCTTTAGCGATTAGCAAGTCCGACTATGTTGCAGCATCAAAAATACTGTGTAATTTTGCAAAAGATCACGATTTCTTCAAAATTAAAGCAGGATTTATTGATAGTAAAGCAATAAACGATAAAGAGGTACTAAACTTAGCAAAATTACCTTCAAGAGAAGTACTTATCGCTCAAGTATTGGGTGGTTTAAATGCTCCGATTTCCGGTTTTGCAACCGTACTCAACGGTACTTTAAGAGGACTTGTTATAGCATTAAAAGCTATTGCAGATAAGAAAAACGCTTAAAAAAATTATATTATTTAAATTTATGGAGGAAAAAATAATGTCAGATAAAGTATTAAAATTAATTGAAGATGTAAAAACTTTAACCGTTCTTGAACTCAGTGAACTCGTAAAAGCTTTAGAAGAAGAATTTGGAGTATCCGCAGCAGCTCCTGTAGCAGTAGCAGCAGCTCCCGCAGGTGAAGGAGCAGCAGCTGTTGAAGAAAAAACAGAATTTGACGTAATTTTAAAAGCTGCCGGAGACAATAAAATGAAAGTTGTAAAAGCAGTTAAAGATATAACCGGTCTTGGACTTAAAGAAGCTAAAGCAATTGTTGACGAAGCTCCAAAGCCAGTTAAAGAAAAAGTAGCTAAAGACGCAGCAGAAGAAGTTAAAAAGCAACTTGAAGAATTAGGTGCACAAGTAGAAATAAAATAGCATATGTATTTTAAAACACCTCAGTTTTAGCATTGAGGTGTTTTTTTGTTGGTAAAATAAAATTAACCCCATGCTTATTAACACGGGGTTACTTATGATATCTATAAAATTAATTTTATTAAAAGGTTTTAAAAGAAGGTTGTTGTGCTGCTTTTAGTTTCCTGAGTTGCTTTCTTAAATGTCTAAGATTTAATCTTAAAATACCATTATTACCTTTTACACGCTCAATCGTAACATTCTTAGACTCACAATAATTCATAATTACTCTTTTCAGAGGAGTATTTCCGTTTTCATCTATCTTTTCTTCCTCGGTATGGCAGCCAATTCCGGTGATAAAATTTATAAACTCAAAGCTGTTTTCATCAATCATATCGTCAAGACAATTTTCAATATCCTTAAGAATATATCTCACAGCCTCGCATGATAGATAATGAAAATCAAAACTTAATGTTTTTTTTCTGGCAACTTTAGATGTCTTTATTCTATTAAATTTATATGAAAGTGTTCCATTGGCTCGTACTTCTTTAATAATATCGTATGCATATCCCGAATCTAGCTCGCTATAACTACTAACATTAAAATACCTTTCTTGTAAACCACTTAGAGTAGATATATTATGATCTTCTAAAAGAAGGCGTCTCATATTAGTTTCAGCACTGTTTATAGATTCCTCTACTGAAACCACTTTAATTTTAGCTCGCTTTTTCGCTACCTTTGAATTATCCCCTCCCGCATAAGTAATCGTACTTAGTGTAAGTAAACCCATTACTATTGAGACGGATTTTCTTAAAAAATTTCTCATGACATTTCTCTCCTTTGTTAATTATTTTTTACAATATTACTTGTATATTTTAATTATAACATAATATACATAGAGTTACAACTAGCAATTTATGTTAAAAACATAATATATAATATACATCAATATCAATTGAAACTATAATAAAAATTCAATAAATCAATATATATCAAACTAACAGTAAATTTATAAATTAAAAAAAATAAGATATAAACTTAAAGTAATCCTACAAACAGGTGAAGTAGAACTAAAATATAATATTCGACTCTAAGCATAAAAGAAACACTCTTTATGGGAAATTTACTTATAATATAAATTATAAAAATCACTATTCTAGTAATAAACTATAGTATATATAAAAAAGGACATACTAAGCTGTTTTCCGCCTTCAAATGAGTAATTCATGGTACCTATAAACTAGTTAAACAACATTTAAAATGTATAAAAATTGAAAATTTAATAGGATAAGTACTATTTGTATTTTGTAGAAAGAATTCCAAGAAAATAATAAACTAAGTATGTTTGATTTATAATATATTTTTAAATTATAATCAACAAAAGATTCATAAATATAATAAAGACATATACCATTTTACAACTAAAAACATTTATTATTTTAAAAATAATCTTGACAATTAAAATAATATTTATTATAATTTAGTTATCAATAATAAAGATGGAGTTTAAATATATGTTTAATACAAAAACTAAAATAACCTCAGTAATTCTATCAAGTTTAATATGCAGTTCACAAATTATATCTGCAAATCCTGTTCCAAATAGAAAAATTCATGACACCTCAAAAGAGATTTCTTATGAAAATAAAGAATCATGGATCAGTGCCCACCGCGGAAAGTTAGGTATATTAACAGGGATGTTCGTTCCAAGTATTGCTACAGTAGGAATAATTGGGCTTGCAAAATTAGGATGTATAGTTTCAAATGAGTTGTATAAAACAATGCTTCAAAATAAAGGCTTTACATTAAAAAATAACAAATATACGCCGCAACAAAGAGGGTTAACATGGTGTTGGTTAGCATGTTTAGAAGGAATATATCGATACTATAGCCAAGGAAATATAACTCAAGAATATATTAATGAAAAGATAACAGGAATGAAAGACCTATATTTCTATATTTTTCGCTTCAATACTCAATCATTAGGAGGAAACTTAAAGTTACTACGTAATAAAATTAATAAATGTAGTCAAGATTTTAAATTTGTCACAGCAACTATTCAAAGTAATAATGCTAATATAATAGAAAAATCTATCTTAGATTATTACAACAGAATCGAAAAACAACCTTTTTCTATTGTTGACAGCCTTGTACTGCAAGAAGTTGGTGATGAAAGAAAAGTGTTTCACATGGTAAATATCGTAGATATAAATGAAGGAACTCATGAAATTACTATTGAAGATCCTCAAATAGGTATGTCACGTAAACAATCTTTAGAAAATTTTTGCAGATCATACCCAGATCAACTTCTTGAAATGTCAGATATTATACCATTGCAAACTATTGTCCCGAGAAAATTAAACATCCCAGATAATATTCAATACGTTGAAAACGATGAATCTATATTCAAAATGTTACAATAGTGATACATAAAAAATGTATTTAAATTTTATCTAGATTAATATTTTAAAAAATCTCCTACTCCAAATTTTGGAGTAGGAAAACTTGTTTTTATTCTTCACTTTCAAAGTTTTGTTCTGAATCCTCAGTTTTTTCTTCATGGGGTACACATGCAACTGCAACTATTTTATGTTTCGGCGAAACCTTCATCACACGTACTCCCTTAGAAGTCCGAGAACACTTTCGTATGCTATTTCCTTCAATTCTAATTATAACCCCATTATCAGATATAATTATAACATCTTGGTCTTCTTCAACTGTATTTATATTTGCCACATTGCCGTATTTTTCAACGTTATAATTTATTAGTCCATGACCGCTTCTAGATTGAATTCTATACTCTGTAGGATCTGAAAGACGACCATAACCTGTTTCTGAAATCGTTAAAATAGGTGTTCCTTCCTTAACCACTACCATTCCCACTACTTCATCACCGGGCATCAGCTTCATTGCACGTACTCCGCGCGCTGTTCTTCCTACAGCTCTGACGTCCGTTTCCAGGAAACGTATGCATTTACCATTCTTTGTTGCAACTAGCATATTTTGATTTCCGTCCGTTAATCGGACCCAAGCCAATTCGTCTCCTTCATCAAGATCTAAAGCAATTAGTCCAACTTTACGTGAATTATAAAAAGATTCAAGAGGGGTACGTTTAATTATACCTTTCTTAGTAACCATTATCAGATATTTATCTTTTTCGAACTCTGACACCTTAATCATGGAGGTTACTTTTTCATCAGTTGTAACAGGCAATATATTAGCTATATTAGTTCCTTTTGAAGTTCTGGATCCTTCGGGTATTTCATAGCATTTTAATCTATACACTCTACCATGATTTGTGAAAAACAGTACATAATCGTGGCTATTAATGACGAACAATTCCTTAACGGTATCTTCTTCTCGTCTAGTCATTCCGGATATTCCGCGTCCGCCACGACGTTGTAACTTATAGCTGTCAAGATTTTGTCTTTTAACGTATCCAAAATGTGTAAGAGTCAAAGCGCAGTCTTCCTTTGGAATAAGATCCTCTATATCAACTTCACCGCTTACATTTACTATTTCTGTTCTTCTTTCATCTCCAAATTGCTTTTTAATTTCTACTGCTTCATTTTTAACTATTTCTTTTACTCTGCTTTCATTTGCAAGAATATCCGTATAGTCAGCTATTTTCACATTAAGTTCGTTTAGCTCATTCTCTATTTTATCTCTTTCAAGTCCAGTTAATTTTCCAAGAGGCATTTGAACAATAGCTTGAGTTTGAATATCGTCAAGTTCAAAGGTTTCAGCTAAATTAGCACGTGCCTCTTGTACAGAATGTGCAGCACGTAAAATTTCGATAACTTCATCAATAAAGTCCAAAGCCACCCTAAGCCCTTCCAGAAGATGAGCACGTTCGCGGGCTTTTTTAAGTTCAAATTTAGTTCTGCGTGTTACTACTTGCATCTGGAATTTTATATACTCTTCAAGCACTTGCTTTAAAGTGAGTATTTTAGGTTCACCATTTACGATTGCAAGCATTATAACTCCAAAAGTTATTTGAAGCTGAGAAAACGTAAAAAGCTTATTGAGCACAACTTGCGGAACAGCATCTTTTTTAAGATCTATTTCTATATGCATTCCTTTTCTGTCAGAATGGTCCTCAATACGTGAAATTCCTTCAATTCGTTTATCTTTAACCATTTCTGCAATATTTTCTATTAAACGTGCTTTATTTACCTGATAGGGAAGTTCTGTAACTATAATTTTAAATCTTGAATTATTATCTTCAACTATTTCAGTTTTAGCTCTAACAGTAATTTTTCCTCTACCTGTAGTATAAGCGTCTTTAATTCCTGATTTACCCATTATAATTCCGCCGGTCGGAAAATCCGGACCCTTTATATACTGAAGAATATCACTAAGTTCGGCTTGAGGATTATCCACTAAATAGCACATAGCGTCAATAACTTCACGCATATTATGAGGTGGAATATTCGTCGCCATACCTACTGCAATTCCTGTAGATCCATTAACTAAAAGATTTGGAAATCTTGAAGGAAGTACTGTCGGTTCCTTTAGCCTATCATCATAATTCGGAACATAATCTACAGTATCTTTATCTATGTCAGTAAGCATCTTAACGGATATTTTACTCATTCTTGACTCTGTATAACGGTACGCAGCAGGGGGATCGCCATCTATAGATCCAAAATTACCATGACCATCTACTAACATATACCGCATAGAAAAGTCCTGAGCGAGACGAACTAAAGCATCATATACAGATGCATCTCCGTGAGGATGGTACCTTCCAAGCACCGCTCCTACAACGTTGGCACATTTTCTATATGCTTTATCCGGTCCTAAATTATCTTCAAACAAAGCATAAAGTATTCTTCTATGAACCGGTTTTAGTCCGTCACGAACGTCAGGAAGCGCTCTTGCTACTATTACAGACATTGAATAATCTAAAAATGATTTTTTCATTTCTTTTTCAATATCTACTTCTATAACTCTAGGATTTTTCATTTCTTTTTCGTCTAATTGATTTTCCATTAGGTACCCCTTTGAATTTGCTTTTAATCGCCGAAGCGTTCACAAATATTAAACATTTTCGTCTGAAACTTGTATTTTTTCGCTGTCATTATATCTGGAAAAACTTACCACATTTCCTTCAATTTATAAATCTTTGCTTTGCTATTCATTATTTTAGTTATTTGATGTATCCATATCATCCTAAATATAATATCTAACATTACCATTTGGTTATTGCTATTGATAACATCACCTATGCAACTGTTGATAATAAAAACAGTTGCTATATTAAATTATAAGTGATTTTGCTTAGAAGTTCAACACAAAATTTTTCCGTATACTAAAAAATGTAAATTCAACGCCGTATTAAAACGACTTTCAATATATTTTTTCTAAAATCCAAAGTACACCAATAAATTTATTAAAAGTAATAGATTAATATTTTACATATATTTTCCCAACTTGTATAGCATTATACTACAATCTATCTCAGGAAAGAATTGTATATTGCTCTGGGGATTCCGTTTTTTATATATACTTCCAGAAATAGTTATATTTCCTCATTCCACTATTTTCTCTACAAACTT
The DNA here is from genome assembly GCA_934702115.1 of uncultured Eubacteriales bacterium. Taxonomy (GTDB): domain Bacteria; phylum Bacillota; class Clostridia; order Oscillospirales; family Acutalibacteraceae; genus UMGS1491. The sequence continues at coordinate 13,208 of CAKUYF010000001.1, forward strand.
CCTATCTATTTTTTTGCCAATGTTCTTTAGTAAGATAGTTCGTATAACCTTTTCTTATTTCGTTCATCAACGGGACTGATACTTTCTCACATGTATGATGATAGGCAAATCCCAGCTTTTCTTGAACTCTCTTAGATTTATTATTACCATCATAGTAACCGCACCAAATGGTTGTCATTCCTAAGTCTTCGAAAGCGTGACGAATTATTTCCTTTGCCGCTTCCGGCATATATCCTCTGCCCCAAAATGGTTTACCAAGCCAATAACCCAGTTCGCATTCATCATCACGTTCAGTCATATCTGTGTGTCCTTTAAGTTTAAGTTCTATTGCACCGATGGGAGTAGTGTTTCCTTTTTCGCATATTGCATAGCACTCAGACCCGGTAAAGACATTCCTGATAACCTCACGGCTTTCTTCTACGTTTTTATGTGGTGGCCACCCAGCAATCGGACCAACATCTGGGTCTTTAGCATATTCAAAAAGACTTTCTGCATCGGAGTCTGTCCACGGTCTAAGAACCAATCTCTCAGTAATTAATACTCTAATCTCATCCTCTACAAAAATAGCAAATTTAAAACTCACTATTAAAAAAAATACTGCTTCATAAATTAACTTCTATAATTCATTTTTTTCAGACGGTTTCCAACGTGGATTGGTTCCTGCAGCAATAATAGCCTGCACATCTGCACGTAATTCCGGTTCAATCGCCCTTAAAGGAATTATAGCACCATATCCTTCGGGAGCAAAAATCATAATTGTATTATTGTATTCATCACTTTCACAAACATTGTTCAAGTATATTTCTCTTTTTGCACTTTTGCTTTCAATTTCTAATCTGTCAGGGTATATTTCCACAGTAAATTCTTCTTCTTTTAAAAGCTTTTTAACTGAACATTTCATATTAACAAAAGGAACTAACCACATTAAACCTAATGATAAAAGCGGAAATATCGACATAAAAACATAGTAAAGCGATCCACTTATAAAAGCAATCAAAATAAGAATTCCAAGTAAAACGCTTTGAAGAACTATATGTTTTCTTTGAAGCTTACTGCATTCTTCACGTACTCTGCTACAACGCATAAAATCTTTAATTTCATCTGGAGTCAAAGTGAATTTAATTTTAATTCCTGTAACTTCTTCTTTGTATTCTTCAGCTCTGTCGTCTGCAATAATTTCTGCATCTGAATCCTCATTTAAATCAGTACTATTATTTTCAACATAATCTCGTTGTTCTTTATTTTCTTTTTCAAGCTTAACTTCAACTTTATTATTTTCTTCGAAATCATTTAAAGACGAATCTTGAGCTAAATTTGTAATATCATCGGCACAGTTACCCCATTTGTCTCCTGGGGGGTAAGAATCTTTATCCATTTTTCCTCCTCAAAATATTTCTGAAATACTATTTAATGGGAATCTTGATAATTATACCAAGAAACTCTCCATATTATATATATTATAATCAAAGGTCAACATTTCATAAATTTAAATTCAATTAATCATTCAACTTAAAGAATGTAATTATCAATAAAAATTATACAGATGCACGTATTAAAATCTCAATCTTGAATTTAAATGATAACAATTATACAAAAGCATTTACCTCATTATACATCAAAAAAATTTAAAATTCAACCATTACAACAAATCACGTAAGCATTTAATTTTAAACTACACATCTAAATTTTGCACGTACCTAGCATTTTTTTCAATAAATTCTCTTCTGGGTTCTACTTTATCTCCCATTAAGATAGTGAACGTTTCATCCGCTGCTGCAGCATCCTCAAGAGAAACTCTAAGCATTATTCTAGTTTCAGGATTCATAGTAGTTTCCCATAGCTGATCTGAATCCATTTCTCCAAGGCCTTTATATCTTTGAATTTCTGTTCCTCCTCCAAGTTGAGCGATTTTCTCATCTCTTTCTCCGTCAGAATAAGCATAATAATGAGTTTTATTTTTCGTTATTCTGTAAAGAGGCGGTTGAGCTATATATACGTGTCCATTTTCTATAACAGGCCTCATAAACCTAAAGAAAAATGTAAGGAGAAGAGTTCTTATATGGGATCCGTCCACATCGGCATCCGCCATTATAATTACCTTGCCATATCTAATTTTAGTAATGTCAAATTCATCACCGATACCGCATCCTAAAGCAGTAATAACAGGCATTAATTTATCATTACCATAAACTTTATCAAGCCTTGATTTCTCAACATTAAGCATTTTTCCCCAAAGTGGAAGAATAGCTTGAAATCTTCTATCTCTACCGCATTTTGCAGAACCCCCTGCAGAGTCTCCTTCGACGATGTAAATTTCAGTTTCTTCAGGATTTTTAGATTGACAGTCTGCCAGTTTACCCGGTAAAGAAGCAGTTTCCATAGCTGATTTTCTCCTGACAAGATCACGAGCTTTTTTTGCGGCATCTCTGGCACGAGCAGCTGAAAGAGCTTTTTCGATAATGCACTTAGCAACAGCTGGATTTTCCTCCAAATAAACTGATAATTTTTCACATACTAAACTATCAATAAAGCCTCGTATTTCAACATTTCCCAGACGTGTTTTAGTTTGGCCTTCAAACTGTGCATTCCTTACCTTAACACTGATAATTACAGTCAATCCCTCTCTAACATCTTCCCCAGAGAAATTTCTGTCATTTTCCTTGAGGAAACCGTACTTTCTTGCATATTCATTAACGGTTCTGGTAAAGGCTCTTTTAAAGCCGTCCTCATGACTGCCACCATCGGGGGTATGAATGTTATTTGCAAAAGAAAGAATAAGTTCATTATAGCTATCGTTATACTGAAATGCCACTTCACCGCTGGCACTTCCGTCGTTGAAAGTACCGGAAAAATCTATAACTTCATCATGTAAAACAGTTAATCCCCTTTTGGTATGTATATATTCTACAAAGCTTTTAATTCCACCTTCATAAGTGAAATCATCTTGCCTTAGATTTTCAGGATTCCTCTTATCTTCAAGAATAATCTTAATTCCCGCATTCAAAAATGCTTGTTCTCTAAGACGAATTTGCAAAGTTTCATAGTCATAGCTAGTTGATTCCTTAAATATTTCAGGATCAGCTTTGAAGGTAATTTTAGTTCCACGATTTGAAGTTTCTCCTACCACTTCAAGCTCTGTAACCGGTATTCCCCTTTCAAATCTTTGCTTATAAACATATTTAGCATCTGATACTTCAACTTCCAACCAGGTAGACAATGCATTTACAACAGACGATCCTACGCCATGAAGACCACCTGAAACCTTATAGCCACTTCCTCCGAATTTACCTCCTGCATGAAGTACTGTAAATACTACCGTTACAGCTGGAATACCTGCCGTAGGATGTATGCCTACCGGTATACCCCTACCATTATCTGAAACAGATATAACATCTCCGGGAAGAATTTCTACTTTTATTTTATCACAAAATCCTGCTAATGCTTCATCAATTGAGTTGTCAACGATTTCATAAACTAAATGATGAAGCCCTCTGGGACCAGTAGTACCTATATACATTCCCGGTCTTTTCCTTACTGCTTCCAGTCCTTCAAGTACTTGAATTTCACTAGCGCCGTATTTTTCACCATTAAGGTCCAGTTCATTAGTTTCCAAGGTAAAGCTCCTTTATACTGTAATTTAATTGCTAAATATCTCATTTTCTGTATTCATATTTTCACTTTTGTTTGATTCTATTTCTTTGACTTGTTTTGGATTAGTATTTCCCGAATTTTTATTGTTATGTTTATTGTTCACAACTTGTAATCGTACAAAAAAGGGGGAAATCCAGTAAAATATACCAAAAATAAGAGTAATTATCCCCACTCCTATTAAGCATGATCCGCCTCCTTTAAACACCACAAAGGCAAATACAATCAAAGAAATTGCTTCCACAAATCCAAGTATTTGAAATAATTCCATCCGCAAATTAACTTTAGAGTCATGACGACATTGCGGACAGTTAAACAATGATTTATTTTTAACTACGAAAGATTCACCATAAGATACTTTCATTCCGCAATGTGGACAAACAGGTAAATTAAAGCTTACGATTTCCTTCACCTCCAAAAATTACATAGACGTCTTAATTCAAATCAATTAGGTTACGCTTTAAAAGTGTACTTGGTAAAAGCTGACTAAGATAGATTTTTTCATCTTTGTTTTCTGTACATACAATAAAAGACTTAGGCAACTTTTCAGTTCCATTTTTTATTTTACCTTTTTTTTGAGCGTTTGACAAATAGTTTCTGTTGGTTTTAAATACTGTAATTTTATCCAGATCAAAAATGCCTACTATTTCTTCGTCCTCAATTACAGTATTTTGGCCAATGTTAAGATACATTTTCTGTTTTCATCCTTAAGTTTTATAAATTAATTTAAATACGTACTTACCAATTTTCCATTGGAAATTTGAAATTTAGAAGCTTCATTAAAACTTTTGAGCAAATTGTAATCACAGCCTGTAATGAACACTTGCCTATTTTTAATTTTACTCATTAAATATTCTTTTCTCCTTTCATCAAGTTCGCTCATGACATCATCGAGTAAGATAATTGGGGAATCCTGTATTTTATTTTCAATTGCATCCGCCTCTGCCAGTTTCATTGCAAGCACTGCTGAACGCTGCTGACCTTGAGATCCAAAATTTCTCAGTGGCTTACCGTCAAGAATGATTGTCAATTCGTCCTTGTGAGGTCCTATTGAAGTAGATCCCGATTTTATATCCGAAAACTCATTATTTTTCAAGAGGACTTCAAAATTTGTTTTTACTTCCTTTTCCGAAAAGGAATGCCACATATTTTTAGTGATTGCTGAAACGTAGCTCATGCTTATAATTTCTTTATTTCCCGAAATTTCTGAATACATTCGCCTAAAGATTTGGATAAACTGGGATAGATAATTCATGCGATTTTTGATTATTTCAGTTCCTGACTCAATAAGCTTCTGATTCCATACGTCGATAAGATGAAAGTTTTTATTTGTCTTTGAAATAGTTTTGAGAAGAGCATTTCTATGCTTAAGGGTTTGATTGTATTCTATTAGGATCTGAGTATAAGGTGGTTTTAACTGACAAATTGCAGCATCAAGGAATTTTCTTCTGTTTTCAGGTCCGTCTTGCACAAGAGAAAGATGAGCCGGAGAAAATAACACTGTACGAAATCTTCCGATTATTTCACTAAGTCGTTTTTTAGCTACTCCGTTTAGAAAAATTCTTCTTTTGCCTTGAGCAAAGTTAACCCTTATTTCTTGATTTCTTCCTTCAAATACGGATTTACCCATTAAATTTGCATAGTCCTCATTAAATCTTATCAGTTGAGAATCTTTAGATCCACGAAAAGACCTAGTGCCTGTTAGCATCCAAATTGCTTCTAAAAGATTGGTTTTTCCTTGAGCGTTATTTCCGTAGATGTAGTTTATTTCGTTGTTAAATTGGAACTTGTTATTTTCTAAATTTCTATAATTTTTAACGCTCAATTCTATTAACTTCATTTTTCCAACACCATAATTTTTTGATTTCCTGATTCTACTATATCATTGGGTTTAATCTTTTTACCTCGTAATTTACATATTTCTCCGTTAAGTTTTACTTTTCCCTCTAGGATTATTAATTTTGCTTCTCCGCCTGTAGAAACAAGTCCTGACAGTTTTAAAAGAGAGTCTAGTTTTATATAACTTCCGTCTATTACTATTTCTTTCATGTTTGTTTTAACATCCTTTAATTTTAATCTGGTTTAATTCTTACCGGTAACACTAGAAACACGAATGAGTTTCCTTGAGTTGGGGTTATTTTAATAGGAGCTAGTGGTCCGTTGATGTGTATTTCTATTTCGTCACAGTCTGTACTTTTGAGAGCTTCGATCATATAACGGTTGTTAAACGCTATTTCTAGCTCTTCTTCAAAGTTACTTGAAATTTTTATTTCGTCATTAGACCTTCCTACTGAGGTATTACAAGATAGATTTATAGACTCTTTAGCGAATACACATTTTACTGGGCTTTTAAGTCTATCATTTATCAAAAGGGAGACTCTTTCTACCGCTTCGAGAAATTTAGCTGTAGAGACTCTGGCGGTAAAGTTAGACTTTTCAGGGATTGTAGTTTTATAGTCTAAAAATTCTCCTTCTAGCAGTCTAGAAATTATTTTGTATTCTCCTATTTGAAATATAATATGTCTCATTCCTGCCGTTATTTTTGCATAATTGTTTTCTTCACCGGTTGTTGGTAGTAATTTTAGCACTTCTCTAAGTGTTTTTCCAGGTACTACAAATTTTAGTTCTAGTGATTCTTTAGTTGGTTCGTTTCTTAAAGCTAGGCGATATCCGTCTACGGACACTAAAGTTACGGAGTTATCTTTTATTTCGAAAAGAGTTCCTGTATGAATTGGTTTAGAGTCATCGTCTGCTACTGCGAATATAGTTTGTTTTATCATGCTTTTTAGAGTGCTTACAGGTAGTGTTAAGTATTCTGCTTGAGAGATGTTTGGGAGTTCAGGAAATTCTTTTGGGTCTATTCCAACAAGCTCAAATTTACTTTGACCTCCTTTTATGATTACGGTTAAATTTTCTTTACTTTCGATTTCTACTGTTTCTGACGGTAGTTTTTTTATTATTTCTGTTAAGAGATGAGCGTTTATTACTATTGATCCCTCTTGATTGACAGTTGCAGGTAATGAGGTTTTTATTCCTAGCTCTGTATTGTAAGCGCATAACCTCATGGTTTGGTTTTTTGCTGTAATTAGTATTCCCTCAAGAGCAGGAATTGTTGATTTTGTTGCTACTGCTTTTTGAATATTAGTTAATAAAATTCCCAGTTTTAGTTTTCCACATAGTAGTTTCATAAGACCATCCTTTTTGATCATTTTTCATTTTTTTCACTACATATATATATATATAATCTCTAGTAGTAGTAGTAGGGGCTGTTGAAATGTTGAAAGTTGCTTGAAAGACGCATGTTCTCTGGGCTGAGGGGCAATAATTTTATGTTGAAAGTCTGTGGAGAAAATGTTGAAAATGTTGAAAGATTTTGCGATTTCGGGGGTTTTCCACATTTATGTTGAAAACTCATTGTTGAAAGTTGAAAACTTGTTGAAAACTTTTTTTCCATAAAAGTAAAATTTTACCTGTCCCTAATGTTCTTTATTATGTCTTCAACCATGGCTTTTATTTTGGGATTTTTAGATAAATTTTTCTCTACTTGTTGTAGAGCATATACAATAGTTGAGTGATCTCTCCCTCCAAATTCGTCCCCAATGGCAACAAGTGGAAGCTGAGTTATTTCTCTGACGATGTACATAGAAATTTGTCGAGCATTAGAAACTGCAGCGGATCTTTTAGATGATCTTATATCTTCCGGAGTAACATTGAATGTTCTTGATACTTCATCTATTATTTTCTCCACTGTTATAGGAGGTGGTTGATCATTATTGAGTATATCGGAGATAGCCATTTGTGCGGTTTGAATTCCCATAGGTTCTCCGCCCAACAAATTATGAGCTTTCATTTTTTTGACTGCTCCTTCTAGTTGTCTGATATTATTTTTAAGTTTTTTTGCTATGTACTCACATATATCATTAGGAATTTTTATACCCAATAATTCTGCTTTTCTTTTAACGATTGCTATTCTTGTTTCGAAATCAGGTGGCTGTATATCGGCTATGAGTCCCCATTCAAAGCGGGTTCTAAGTCTATCCTCAAGGGTTTGAATTTCCTTAGGGGGTCTGTCCGAAGTAAGCACTATTTGTTTTTTTGCTTCGTAAAGAGAATTAAATGTGTGGAAAAACTCTTCTTGTGTAGAGTCTTTACCTGCAATAAACTGAATATCATCTACGAGTAATATATCTGCCTCACGATATTTTTGATGAAATTCTTCTGTAGTATTTTTTCTGATGGATTCTATAAGCTCATTGGTGAAATCGTCTCCCTTAATGTACAGGCAAATTTTTTGAGGGTTATTTTTTTTAACTTCATTACATATAGCGTAAAGTAAATGTGTTTTTCCGAGTCCAGAATTGCCGTAAATGAATAGGGGATTATATGCTCCCGCAGGATTTGCGGCTACTGCTAGTGCTGCGGCATGAGCGAATTTATTTGAGGATCCAACGATGTAAGTTGAAAAGGTAAATTCATATTCTGCACTTAAATTATTGTTGTTTTTGTTATCTATTTCGCTTGGAATAACAAAGCATATATTTATTCCGCTGTCTAAACCAACTCCGAATACTTCACTAAATGCGTCTTTTAACAAAGAACTATAGCATTTAGTTAGAGTTTGACGATAAAACTCATTAGGAACCAGTAATAGAGCTTTTTTTTCATCGAAGTTAAGGTTTAAAGGTTCTATTTTACTGATCCATGTTTTATAAGCAACTCCTGTGATTTTTTCCCTACAAAAGTCGCAAATCAGATCCCATGCTTCATTAAAAGAATTCATAAAAAGAAAACCTCCGGGTTTTTGATAAAAGTAGTATTGTAAGAATTAATTTCAATTAAGTTACCTAAAAAAATTACTCAAGTTTGAATTTTTATTTTTAAGATTTAATTGAATTATTTTGAATTTATTTAAATATGAACAACAATAATTATACTCTGATTTAAGCTTTTTTTCAACAAATCGGCGTAAAATCCTACTGTCTTTATAAAATTTAGTTGACATAAACAGTTTGATATTTTATACTTAATTATGAGGGTAAATGATGATTAAAATTTATCGTTTAAGATTGTGGAATTTGAACTTTGAGATTATAATATTTAAAGACAAATTACATAATCAGGTTTTCGCTGGAGGCATGGTGGCTAAGTGCTAATGTTTGCAGTAAGTTTGAAAAATAAAAATATTCCAATCCAGGAGGGTTAGAAATGCTAAGAACATATCAACCGAAGAAACTTCATAGAAAAAAAGAACATGGTTTTCGTAAAAGAATGTCTACTCGTAGCGGAATTAAGGTTTTAGCTCGTAGAAGAGCAAAGGGCAGAAAAAGACTCACTCACTAAAGATTTGTATTTTGTCTGAAAATTTAATTGTTCTACTCCTCAATACTTTACCATTGCTTCAGGTGTGTATAATCTGAAGCTTAAAATTAAACTTTAAAAAAAGGATAAGAATTTCATGAAAAAGCCTGCATCCCTTAATCGTAACAAAGATTTTAAACGTGTCTATTCACGAGGAAGGTATGCGGCTTCGTCTTATTTGGTTACATACGCGTTGAAAAATAGACTTAAATTTAATCGTGTAGGGATAACTACGAGTAAAAAGATCGGTAATGCTGTAAAGCGAAACCGATCCAGAAGAATCATCAGAGCTGCATATATGTACTTGGCAGATTCACTTAAAAGCGGATATGACATAGTTTTTGTAGCAAGAAATGAAACTCCTCATGTTAAAACTTCTCACATAATTAATAACATGAATTATCATCTTAGAAAACTTGAGGTCTTGAGATGAAAGCAGTTTTTTTGTGGTTAATACGCTTTTATATGAAGGTAATATCGCCATTGAAAAAACCGTGCTGTAGATTTGTTCCAACATGTTCGGAGTACGCATTGGAATCAGTGAAGAGGTTTGGAGCTGTCCGGGGCGGTTTTTTAGCTTTAAAAAGAATTTTAAGATGCAATCCGTTTGGTAAATCGGGTTATGATCCTGTCCCTTTGAAGATAGACAAAAACTTATTTTTTAAGATGTAAAGAAAATAGATATAGAGATAAAGAATACAAAAGGAGATTTTAGGTTTGGGTTTTATATTTGATTTTTTGGGAAACATTTTCGGATATGTTTTGTGGTTTTTCTTTGACGCAGTAAGCAACTATGCAGTAGCAATAACATTATTTGCGATATTTATAAACCTGTTAATGCTACCTATATCTATTAAAAGACAAAAAAATATGGCTCTTAATGCACGTATAAATGCAAAAGATCAAGAGCTCAGAAAAAAATATGAAAAAAATCCCAGAAAGTATAATGAAGAAAGAGCTCTTCTTTATGAAAAAGAGGGAATTGACCCAATGGCGGGATGTTTTTCAACAATGATTTTACCTCTTTTACTGTGGAGCGGAATTTTTGGTGCCATTACTAAACCTCTTCAAAATACTTTACATATTGCGCAAGAAAAAGTATCTCAAGCAGTAGCGGTACTGCCGAATGTTCCGGAGCTTGAAGGAAAGATTGGTTCTGGATATGAGCAGCTACAGCTTGTAAGACATTTTGAAGCTGTAAAAAATTATTTAACAATGTTTAATGCAGATGAATTTGCAGATGTAGAAGAGTACAGTCATGGTTTTAATTTTTTTGGTATTAATTTGCTTAATAGACCAAATGTTTCTTCATTTAATGAAATGTTGTGGGTTATTCCGTTGCTTTGCTTGCTAGGATCAATTTTAGCTATATATGTAAATCAAAAGATGATGGGAACTCAAACTCAGATGCAGGGATGCACTAAATTTTTGCCTTATGGTACAGCAATTTTTACTACTTATCTAGCTTACACTATTCCCGGGGCAGTAGGACTTTACTGGTTTATTAATGGGTTAATAGGAGTACTGCAAAACATTTGGCTTAATAAATATTATAATATTTATACTATAAATGCTCAGAGCGAAGCCGCACGAATAGCTCTTTTGGAAATAAAGGAAGCATCTGTTACTTGTATTAAAGATCCTAAAGATGTAGAATTAATTTCTGGGCAGAGTAAAATATCTTCTAAATCTAAGTAGAAAATTTTTGAATATGTGTTTAAAAGCTTGTATATTTAAATTAATGGTTTTTGCTCTCTACTTTAAAAGGAGGGCAAATTATTTGTTTTAAGAGGAGTGAGTTGTAAAAATATGGATACAATTGCGGCTATTTCAACTGCTAATGGCATAGGCGGTATTGGAGTAATAAGAATTTCTGGAGAAAACGCAGTAGAAATTGCGGATAGGGTATTTGTATCTTTTGATGGAGTATCGCGGCTTTCTTCGCTAAAAGGTTATAGAGCGAAGTATGGAAAAGTTATAAAAGACGGTAAGTTTATAGATGAAGCTATCGCACTTGTATTTAAAGCGCCTCACAGTTATACAGGGGAAGATGTAGTAGAAATTTCTTGTCATGGTGGGCTTTACATCACCCGGCAGGTTTTAAGAACTGTTTTAGATGCCGGAGCGTCTCTTGCAGGTGCCGGAGAATTCACTAAAAGAGCTTTTTTGAATGGTAAGGTTGATCTTTCTCAAGCGGAGGCTGTAATGGATATTATATCCGCAAAGAGTGAACATGCTAATGCTATCGCGTTCAACCAAAAGGAAGGAGCAACCAGTAAGAAAGTAAAAGAGATAAAAGATGAACTTTTAGACATTTCGGCTAATCTTTCGGTATGGGCTGATTATCCTGAAGAGGATATTCCACAAATTAATGCAACAATGTTGAATTTCAGACTAAAAAAAATCCGACAAGAAATTTTTAAGATGATAAAAGATTACGATGTTTGTGCAGCACTTAAAGAAGGTGTGAAAACTGTAATCATAGGTCGTCCTAACGTTGGAAAATCTACTTTGATGAATTTAATTTCAGGGACTGATAAATCTATAGTAACGGAAATTGCAGGTACTACTCGTGATGTAGTGGAAGAGACGGTTATGATAGGGGATATTCCGCTTTTACTTGTGGATACCGCAGGAATTAGGTCCACGGAGGATGTAGTAGAAAAGATAGGAGTAGAGAAAGCGAAGAATTGTATAAAAGTTGCTGACATAGTTCTCGCTGTGATTGATGCATCAAAAACTTTAACAGAAGAAGATGAAGAAGTTTTAAAATCTTGTAATAGTAAAAAAACTTTAATTATTCTTAATAAGGTAGATTTAGGAATAAAAGTGGATGTGAGCAAATTATCAACATTTTCAGATAGAATTGTTGAAATGTCCGTAATCAATGGTGAGGGGTTAGAAAATTTAAGAAAAGCTTTGGAAGAAATGGTGGGTATTTCAAAATTTGAACCGTCTGAAGCATTAATTTCTAATGAGCGTCAATTATTAGCATTAAAAAAAGCTCACCATATATTAGATGAAGCAGTTAATGATATGGATTCCGGTATAACTTTGGATGCAGTTACTGTACTTCTTGAAGATGCAATGCAAACTATTATGGAATTAACAGGGGAAAATGTTTCCGAAGAGATAATAAATAAAGTTTTTTCGAAGTTTTGTGTGGGCAAGTAATTTATTTTAAGTTTACAGCTCTGTTAAAGGAAGCATAATATTAAAGCGAAGTTATTCTGGCTTGTTATAATTCAGTAAGATGTAATTTTTAATATTTGCAAATATTGTTAATACTTTTATAATTAAGGGTGTATATTTATTGCTTGATAAATCTATAAATCTAAAATTATAAAAGTTGGGAGCTGCCTATGTTGAATAATTTAATTAGTAAAAAGGCATTCAAGGGATTTAAAAAATTATTATTAGTTGGATTGGCAATATCTGCGTTTGGAAGCTCGGCATTGGGTATGGACGTTAAACCGCCGGAAAAAACAACGCCACAAAATCAAAGACGTAAATATCATGGTGTATTAGATGTGAAAGAGCCGGAAACAAAGATTTTAGAAATTGGAGATTTGAAGCTAAGAATTGTAAAAAATGGAATTCTTGCTAAGTACTCGGATTGTACGGAAATAGAAATAGAAGAGTTTTTAATTTTACAGTCTAAAATTCAAAAAATGATTGACAAAAACCTGAGGACGTTTTTTAAAAGCTTGAGTCCTGATAAATTAAAAGAATTAGGAGAAGAATTATTTAATAAATTAAAGACTGAAAATTTTGAGAGACAAGATGGAATTTTAGACTTAACAATTATCGGTAATGCTTGCATGACTTATTTGTTCAATAATTTAAATAAAGATACTGGAGATATGTTTTTTATTTTAAATAATGGATTAGAGGAAGATTCAAATAAATTTAAAATTGAACAAATAATTAAGAGCTTTTTGATTAACTTAGGTATGTTGAGTATTTCTGGTGGGAAGGTTGACTTAAATAATTTCCAAAGTTGCCCTGTGGTTTAATAATAATTTTATATCTTGACAGGTTTAATATTATTGGTTATAATAGGGTTAAGTTATAAAAGGAGAATGATAAAAATAATGTCAAGATTTAATGATTCAAAATTAGTGGGTAGCAGCAAAAGATTATTAGCACTTTTTCTTTCCGTGTTAAGTTTGGGGGGTACTGTTGCGTATGGTAGGAGACCAAATTCAAACAAAAGACCTAATCGGAGTAATAATACCGGAAACCAAAATATGGTGCCCCAATTTGAGATTGGAATGACAATAGATAACCCGGGATATGTAAATTTATGCAATCGAATAGGAAATTTAGAAGAAATTAACAAAGAAGAATTAGTTCGAATTTTTGAAGATGAGTTTTGGAATATAATAAATAGGGATGGAAGAAACATAACTAGATTTGGAGTGTGGGACGGTTTTAAAGGAATTCTCATAAATTCTATCCAGGAATATAGGCAAATTATTCCTCAACATGGCACTCATATTATAAATTTGTTATGGTCAGGGGGTTTGTTTATACTTTTAAATGAAGGCCGTGATGGAATAGAAAACATGAAGGCGGATTTTAGAAACTGGAACCGTAATAACATAAGCGTAAATGAGCTTCATAATTATTTTGTTCAAAAAATTTAAAGGTATTAATTGAGAGATTAAGAATCTAGTTTTGATATTTGATCTTAATAGTTAATATATTGAAGTGGATACAAAAAACATCTTATGCTAAAATAAGCATGGGTGTTTTTATGTTTGTAATTTGAAAAATGTAATATATGCTTGGTATCGAATTGTTTTAGATCATAAATATTCTATAAGTTTAAAGATTGTTAATACTATAAAGGACGTGTTACAGGTGAATAGTGAAAATTATGAAATTGCGGTTATAGGTGCAGGGCATGCGGGAATTGAAGCTGCGTTAGCTTCTGCAAGGCTTGGATGTAAAACTGTAATTTTTGCTATAAATTTAGATTCAGTAGGGAATTGCCCATGTAATCCATCCATTGGAGGCACAGCTAAAGGGCATCTTGTAAAAGAGATAGATGCTTTAGGAGGTGAAATGGGTAAGACTGCTGATGAATGTTTTTTACAAAGCCGTATGCTTAATTTGGGGAAAGGACCTGCCGTTCACTCTTTACGTGTTCAAATAGATAGAAACAAGTATAAAGAGACAATGAAGCATAAAATAGAGCTTCAAGAAAATTTATTTTTAAAACAAGCTGAAATAATTTCTATATTTAAAGACCCTCAAACGCAAAAATGGATTTTAAAGTCTAGAAATGATTTTTCGTACGAAGTTGATGCCGTAATAATAGCAACCGGCACTTTTCTTTGCGGTAAGGTTTTTATTGGTGATACTTCTTATGAAAGCGGTCCGGACGGAGTATTCCCTTCTTTATTTTTAAGTGATTCACTAAAAAAAATGGGGGTTAAGCTTAAAAGGTTTAAAACTGGGACTCCTGCTAGGGTATTAAGGTCCAGTATAGATTTTTCTAAACTGGAAGTTCAGCCCGGAGATGATAAAATAGTCCCTTTTTCTTATGAAACTAAAGGTTATAGAGAAAATAAGGTTGATTGTTATATCTCCTGGACTAATGATTCAACTAAGAAAGTGATTCTTAAAAATCTTCATAGAGCACCAATGTACAGTGGAAAAATTGAAGGAATAGGGCCAAGATATTGCCCAAGTATAGAAGATAAAATTGTTAGATTTCCGGATAAAATTCGGCATCAGTTATTTATAGAGCCTTGTGGTTTAAATACTGAAGAAATGTATCTTCAAGGAATGTCGACCTCATTACCGGAGGAAGTACAAGTAGAAATGTACCGAACGATAAACGGGCTTGAAAATGTACAGATTATGAGACCTGCTTATGCTATTGAGTATGATGTGGTTGATCCCACAGAGCTTTATAGTACTTTAGAATTTAAAAAGCTTGAAAGATTATATGGTGCCGGGCAGTTTAATGGTAGTTCGGGATATGAAGAAGCCGCTGCACAAGGTTTAATAGCAGGTATTAATGCTGCATTAAAAATAAAGGGAATGGAACCATTAGTTTTAGACAGAGGATCTTCATACATTGGGACTTTAATTGATGACCTTGTAACCAAAGGAGTAAATGACCCTTACCGAATGATGACTTCTCGTTCCGAATATCGTTTAGTTTTAAGGCAGGATAATGCTGACGAAAGACTTACACCATTGGGTTGGAAAATAGGACTTATTAAAAAAGAGTATTGGGATGAATTTTGTCATAGAGAAGAATTAAAAAAGCGTGAGCTTGAGAGAGTTAAAAATACTGTTATTCATCCTTCTGAAGAACTTAATAATATGATTATTTCACGTGGAACATCTCCAATTTCTAATCCAACAAAGATTATTGACTTATTAAAAAGACCTCAATTAAATTATGACTATCTTTCTGCCTTCGATTTGACACGCCCTGAAATAGATGAGGCTATATTGGAAAAAGTAGAAATTGAAGTTAAATATGAAGGATATATAGAACGTCAAAATCGTCAAATAAATGAGATGAGGCGACTTGAAAGTAAGGCATTGCCATTAAATTTAAATTACTCATCAATAAATGGTCTTCGTCTGGAAGCTATTGAAAAATTAAATAAAATTAAGCCTTTAAATATAGGACAAGCTTCAAGAATTTCAGGAGTTAGCCCAGCGGACATATCAGTTATTTTGATATGGTTAGCTTCTAAGTTAAGAAAAGATAAATGTTAATAGTCTTTTTGTAAGTTTTGAAAATTAATAAGGATATAAATTTTTAAATTAAAATATTTAAGCTAAAAAAGGAGAGAATTAATATTTTAGATATTTTGAAGAGTCAAGCAAAAAATTTTGGAATAGAAATTTCAGAAGATCAATTAGTTAAATTGAAAGCTTATATGGACTTTTTACTTGAATACAATTTACATACTAATTTGACTTCTATAACTAATCCAGAGGACATAATGATAAAACATTTCCTGGATAGTATAATAATTAGCAAATATATTGAAATGAAAGAATCGTGGAAAGTAGTTGACATAGGAACCGGTGCAGGATTTCCCGGTGTTCCTCTTAAAATTTGCAATTCCGGTTTGAGACTCACTCTTGTGGACAGTCTTAATAAAAGGGTAAAATTTTTAGAAGCTTTGGCGGAAAAAATAGATATACAAGCCAGTGTATTTCATGGACGTGCGGAAGAGTTGAGTTTAAGTCCTAAATTTCGTGAAAATTTTGATTTAGCGGTATCTCGCGCTGTTGCTCCCTTAAATATATTATTAGAGTATTGTCTTCCTTACGTGAAAAAGGGAGGAATGTTTGTTGCACTAAAAGGGCCGGACATTTCTGATGAACTTAACAATAGTTTTAATGCTATTAAGGTTTTAGGAGGAAGGTTGAAAGATACTATTTCATTTGATTTACCTTTAGAGAAAGGAAAGAGAACTTTAGTTGTTGTAAAGAAAGAATTTATTACTCCTAAAAAATATCCTCGTAAAAATTCAAAAATAAGTACGTCTTCACTTTGATAAATTAATTATTTTGTTATTTATTATTATTAATAGTGTTATTATAATTTAGTTTATTGTTATAGTATGGTTTTTATATAATAAATTTTAAAACTAGTAATAATTTACATTTTTTGGATAAAAAATTGTGCATTATATTGACATTTATAGCTTTACTTGTTATTATTTGGTATATACTTAAATAATAACAGGAGGTTTTTAAATGAAAATTTTAACTATAATGATTAATGCCTTAATTTTTAGTTTGATTATTCTAAATTTAAACGTAAGAGCTGAGAGAATTGAAACTATTGAAGATTTAAGGCAACATTTTATTGAAAAAGTGGTAGAAAAATCAAGTTGTGATAAAGTGAGTAGAGATGAAGGGGTAAGAAGAATATACGAGGACTGTTTAAGGAAGGAATCTAAACTTAGTGGAACAGGGGCTCATAATATAAAAAAGTTATTTGATAACAAACGTGAGACTACTTTTCTTTCTGACCCTAACTATGTTAAAGGTACAGCCAGTGTATATTTTAATCATTGCTTTGATACTCTTAACGACTGCATTCCTCATCATGAGATAGAGTTCATATATTGGGTTGACGATAAAAAAGAAAATATTTATTATGAGTATGCTAATTTATATAAAATTAATGATAAATGGTTGGTGGCAGATTTTGACTTAGCTGTAGAAAATATAACACGTTTAAGTCATCCGGCGTTACCGCATAATTATTTTGATATTCCTATTGAAGAGTATTTGAAAATTTTTTGTGAGGGCAAAAAAGGTTTTGTAGCATGTATGTATAAGGGTAATTCAAGAGTGGATTTAAAGTCTGAAATAAAAGTACATGATAAAAAATTGCTATATCGTTTCATTGAAGCTCATAATATGATTTCAATTTCAAATATTGAAGCCCAGTGCTGGATAGTATAAACTATTGATTAAGAAGTATAGAATTGAGAAAATATTATAAATTAAATTTTCGATATGCAAAATTTTTAGAATTATATAATTTACGGTTTGAACAAATTTTAGGATATATTTTTAACATTTAACTTGATTAAATTTCTTTTCTTTTGTAAACTTAATTAGTGATAAGTATTTTATATTAAATTTTATTTTTTAAAAGTCATTTTCTATATGATGGATTTTGATATTAAAAAGGAGCTGAGGCCAATGTTAGATATTAAGCTGATAAGGAATAATCCAGAAGAAGTCAAAAATGCGATGAGAAATCGAAATATGAATTTGGATGAGAGTATAGATAAAGTTGTAAAACTAGATTCTTTAAGGCGAGATATTTTAAGCGAGATGGAAAAAGAGAAAGCTGCTCAAAATGCGATGAACAAGCAAATTCCTCAAATGAAAAAAGCAGGGGAAGATATTTCAAAGTTAATGGATCAAATGAAAGAGCTTTCAGATAAAATATCTAATTTTCGTGATGAACTTTCAAAAGTTGAAAGTGAGGAAAAAGAATTACTTCTTTCTATTCCGAATATTCCTAATAAAGATGTTCCTGTTGGAAAAGACGATACTGAGAATTTAGAAATAAGAAAATGGGGTAAACCTGTTGAATTTGATTTCGAGCCGCTTTCTCATTGGGATATTGGTAAAAAGTTAGATATTTTGGATCCTGAAAGAGCAGGTAAAATTACTGGATCAAGGTTCCATATTTATAAAGGTTTAGGCGCTAAACTTGAAAGGGCGGTAGTCAATTTTTATTTGAATACTCATGTAGAAAACGGTTATAAAGAGATTCTGCCTCCGTTTATAGTTAATGCTGATTCGATGACGGGTACAGGTCAACTTCCAAAATTTAAGGACGACGCATTCAAAATCAGTAAAATTGACTATTATTTGATTCCTACTGCCGAAGTACCTGTTACTAATATGCATCGAGGAGAAATCTTAGATGGTAAAGATCTTACTCTGAAGTACTGTGCATATAGTGCATGTTTTAGGGCGGAAGCGGGTTCGGCCGGAAGAGATACAAGAGGGCTTATAAGGCAACATCAGTTTAATAAAGTAGAACTGGTTAAGTTCAGTAAACCTGAGAATTCGTACAAAGAGCTTGAAACTTTAACAAATGATGCTGAACGGTTACTTCAGCTTTTAGGACTTCCTTATAGAGTAGTGTGCTTGTGTTCAGGTGATTTAGGATTTTCTTCGGCCAAAACTTATGATATAGAAGTTTGGATGCCATCATATAAAAGGTATTTAGAAATTTCTTCATGTTCTAATTTTGAGGATTATCAAGCCAGAAGAATGCAAATAAGATATAAAAATAGTGCAAAGGATAAAGCGGAATTTGTTCATACTCTTAATGGTTCGGGCTTAGCAGTTGGAAGGACAGTCGCAGCGATACTTGAAAATTTTCAAAATGCTGATGGAAGTGTTACAGTACCAGAACCACTGATCAAATACATGAATACAGATATTATTGATTAAACTAATAAAGTCTTGAGGTATAATACACTTCAAGACTTCTTTTTATCAAAATTTCTAACTGGTTTTTAAATATTAATGATCATTAAATAATTTTATGATATTAAATCTGTAAATTAGGCATTAGAGATCTCATAAAACATGTAAGTAAGATTTATTATTTATATAATTAATTTAAGACTTTAAAACATTATAAGCAATAGCACATTCTATTTTTTTCTTTTGAAGTTCACAAGAAAGCTTAAAAGGTATTTTAATGTCATTATTATGCTGATAATTTTTAGAGCTACATCCACCGCAGCAGTAAAATTTAGCCCAACAATTTTTACATTCTTTCTTATGATAAACACTAAGCTTTAGAAATTTTGATTTAAGCGAAATATCGAATGAATCATTAAGAACATTTCCCATGAGAAAATCGCTTTCTCCTACCAATTGATGGCAAGGATAAATATCTCCATTAGGAGTTATAGCGACGTAATCATTTCCAAAACCGCATCCTTTGAGACGTTTGCTTAGGCAAGGGCCATGATCCAAGTTAATATTAAAGTTGAAAAAGTTTATTTTGGAACCTTCTTTTTTTAATTTTATTAATTTTTTGCAAAGTAATTCATGTTCAGACAAAATTGAAGGTAAATCCGTTTCATCTACGGCTAATGAAAATTCATTTTCCGAAAGAGCAGGTTCCATTGATATTTCATTAAATCCAAGACTATGAATATGCATTACATCATTAGTGAAATCTAAATTTTCTTTAGTATAAGTTCCTCTAACGTAGTAACTTTTTTCTCCACGTTTTTCAACTAATTTTTTAAACTTAGGCACTATAATATCATAAGAGCCTTGTTTAGTTTTGGTAAGTCTGAATTTGTCGTTTACTTCTTTGCGTCCATCAAGTGAAAGGACTACATCATAAATTTCTTTGTTTATGAAGTCGATTTTTTCATCATCGAGAAGAATTCCGTTAGTGGTTAAAGTAAATCTAAAATTTTTGTTATATTTTTTTTCTAAACTTCTGGCGTACTTAACAGTTTCTTTTACCACTTCAAAATTCATTAAAGGTTCTCCGCCGAAGAAATCCATCTCTAGATTTTTAATATTTCCTGAATTTTTTATGAGAAAATCTACTGCTTTTTTTGCTGTTTCAAGTGGCATAAGCTCTCTTGAGCATTTAAAATCTCCTGTAGAGGCAAAGCAATAGCTGCATCTTAAATTGCAGTCATGAGATACGTTGAGGCATATTGCTTTTATAGGTGATGAGGGTATACCTTCTTCTATTGTTTCAAAGTAGTAATCGTCTGAAAACAGTTTACCTGCTTCATAAAGAGAAAATAATTCTGAGTATGCTTCTTTAATACTTTCAGCAGAATATTTATCTGAAAGTTTTTTTGTAACGTAAGACTCTGTATAATCAAAGAAGGTGTTAGGTACAAAGTCCAGTATATCATAGCAAATATCGTCTACAACATGTACTGCTCCGCTATTAACGTCAAGTACGAAATTAGTATTATCAAATTTATATTTATGTATCATAAAAATATCGGCTTTAAATCCTTAAGGATAAAAAGCCGTAACTTTCACCTGTCTTTTTAAAAATTTATTTACATTCGCATTTTTGGTTGCTTACTGTATTATCAACTTTAGAAGCGGTTTGGCAAGATGCTTGGCATTCTCCGCATCCACCTGTAGAAAGAGTTTTCTTCAAATCTGTGGTATTTACAGTTTTAATGTGTTTCATATCTTATCCCCTATTCATTTATAAATTATTTATATTTTTATTTTACCATAACCATATTAATTTTCAAATAGTTTTATGAATTTTTTTATAAGTAAAAATATGACTTTTGAAAGTAATATATGGATGTCCATGATTATATATTTATTATAAGAGACAAAAAATAAGAACTTTTTAAATAAATAGGTCGTTGGAGATGAGAATAATGCGTTGGTGTCAAATGTTTAAGGAAGAAGTACTTAAAGAGTTTAGTGTTAACTCTGAGCGAGGGCTTTCAAGTTTTGAATCCAAAAAAAGAGCAATGCGTTACGGTAAAAACGTGCTTACGGACGAAAAAAAGAATAACTTTTGGAAGAAACTAGGTAAACAGCTTTCTGACTTTATGGTAATAACTTTATTAGTTTCTGCTGTAATATCTTTTATAGTGTCTCATATAGAAGGAAGCAGAGATTACATTGATGCTCTAATTATACTTTTTATAGTTGTACTTAATACTGTAATAGGTATACTTCAAGAAAGCAGAGCAGAGAAAGCGATAGACTCTTTAAAACGGCTGTCATCGCCGTATGCAAAGGTAATAAGGGACGGTAAAGGGCAAAAAATTCCTTCTGAAGATTTAGTTCCTGGAGATATTTTAATTCTTAGAACAGGAGATTTAGTTGGTGCTGATGCAAGAATCATTGAGTCTTCGGGGCTTTTCGTGGAAGAATCGGCAATCACCGGAGAATCATTTAGTATTTCTAAGTCGGAAGATAAGCTAAACATTTCGGGAGATACTCTTGCAGAAAGAAAAAATATGCTTTTTGCCGGAAGTGTTATTACGAGAGGGCATGGTAAAGCTGTAGTTACAGAAACCGGAATGAATACAGAGGTTGGGAAGATAGCGGGGCTCATTAACGAAGAGAAGAGTTTTCGTACTCCTTTGAGTGCTCGTTTGGCGAGTACTGGTAAAATAATAGGAATTTTTATTATTTTAATAAGCGTAGTAGTTTTCATATTAGGTATTATGCAAAATGTTGATTTTATTGAAATGTTTATGATTTCAATCAGTTTAGCTGTAGCCGCCATTCCTGAAGGACTTCCTGCGGTTGTTACTATTGTATTAGCAGGTGGCGTTCAGCGTTTAGCTGCCAGAAATACTATAGTTAGAAATTTACCAGCAGTTGAAACACTTGGTCATACAGCGATAATATGCTCGGACAAAACAGGTACCCTTACTATGAATAAAATGGTTGTTGAGGAAATAAAAAGTGTAGGCAAGGTGCAGAAATTCACTTCTGGATTTGGGCATGAAATGTTGACTTTAGGAACTCTTTGCAATAATTCTATATTTTTAGATAAAAGCTCGGAGACTTCAGTTAGAGGCGAGCCTACGGAGAATGCACTGTTACTTGCTTCTATTAAATCTGGAATTAGTAAAAGAGAATTGGAAGAAGAGTTTAAAAGAGTGCATGAAATTCCTTTCAACTCTACTCGTAAATTGATGACTACTGTACATAGCACTAAAAGTAACAATTATAAGGTAATAACTAAAGGTGCATTAGATGTTGTTATTAAAAAGTGTACTCATTACAAATCTGAGACTGGAATTTATCCTATTAACGAAAATGTAATCAAAGAGATAGAAAGCTATAATGAAGAAATGTCTTCTAGGGCATTAAGAGTAATTGCTATTTCCTATAAAGATATTTCCAATTTAAGTAAAGATGAAAATTTCTTAGAGAGCGAGCTTATATTCTGTGGATTGATAGGAATTGCGGATCCCATAAGACCTGAAGCGAAATCAGCTGTAAACGAATGTAAAAGGGCGGGAATAAAGCCTGTAATGATAACCGGTGATCATGCGTACACGGCTGAAACAATAGCACGTTCACTTGGAATACTTGATGAGAACTCAAAAATTATGACTGGGGCGGAACTAAATCGTTTAAGTGAAGATGAACTTTCGGAAATTATAAATTCGTATTCGGTTTTTGCAAGAGTGTCTCCTGCGCATAAAGTAAAGATAGTTAAAGCTTTTCAAAAAAGTGGAGCAGTAGTGGCGATGACGGGCGACGGAGTAAATGATGCACCAGCTTTAAAGGCTGCAGACATAGGTTGTGCGATGGGAAAATCTGGTACAGATGCAGCAAAATCAGCTGCTGATATGGTTATGGCTGATGATAACTTTGCAACTATAGTGGAAGCTATAAGGCAAGGTCGGGGAATGTTTGATAACATAAAGAAAACTATACATTTTCTTTTGTCTACAAATATCGGAGAAGTGATGGTAGTGCTTTTTGCGTTTTTAATTAGGGTTCCGACGCCCCTTCTTGCGGTTCATCTTTTGTGGATTAACATGGTAACTGATGCTTTTCCTGCTCTTGCATTGGGAGTAGACCCGATAGATTCGGAAATTATGAAGCGACCGCCGCTCAATCCAAAAAAGAGCTTATTTTCTGGAGGTATGGGATATAACATTGTATTGGAAGGATGTTTTATAGCGGCAGTTGGATTTCTTTCTTATACGATAGGTAGAGTATTTTTCGATATGGACGCTCAAAATCCAATTATAGGTAGTACTATGGCATTTTTAACTTTAGGGCTTAGTCAGCTTATGCACGCGTTTAATGTACAAAGCAGTAAATCTCTTTTTGTTACCGGGATATTTAATAATTTAAAACTCGTTTATTCAGTTATTTTCTGTGTGATTCTTCAAGTAATTACTGTAACTGTTCCATCTCTTAACGGATTTTTTAAGACTCAGCCTCTTAATTTTATTCAGTGGCTTATAGTAATATTTTTAGCGATTTCGCCGTTGCTTATTTCGGAATTTGAAAAATATTTTTGGAAAGTGAAGCTTCAAAAATCGAAGAAAAAATTCTAAATAGTAAGTAAATTAATTAGATTTATTAATTCTATATTTTTAAATATTAACATATAGATCATTATCAAGGAGGAGTGAACATTTATGAAAGTATGGATATTAAATAGGAAAAAATTGATGGTTATTATGGGATGTGTAATTACTGCTCTTGTAGGGGCATTTACTCTTACTAAAAACAACATTTTCATGGCCGAAGAAAGGAAGTTGCCCATTTATTGTGTAGATAGGAGCGACAAAGTTGTAAGCATATCATTTGATGCTGCATGGGGCAACGAGCAGACTCAAACTCTTTTAGATATTTTAGCGGAAAAGGGAGTGAAAAGTACATTTTTCCTGGTAGGATTTTGGGCAGAGAAATATCCTGAATCTGTCAAAGCCATAGCGGACGCAGGGCATGATGTCGGTAATCACTCTGACACACATCCCCATTTGCCTAAACTGGAACGAAGCAAGATTACAGCTCAAATAGAAGATTGTAATAAAAAAATAGAGGCTGCAGGGGCACCAAGACCAATACTTTTCAGGCCACCTTACGGAGATTATAACAATTCTGTAGTAGAAGCTACTAATGAATTAAAAATGCACTGTATTCAGTGGGATGTAGATAGTCTTGACTGGAAAGATCCGAGTCCCGAAGAGATGATTAAAAGAATTAAAAGCAAGATAAAACCAGGATCTATAATTTTGATGCACAACGGAGCAAAAAATACTCCCGAAGCTTTACCTAAAATAATAGACGCAATAAAAGGCGAGGGGTACAATATTGTACCAATATCAGAAATTATTTATAAGGAAAATTACAGCATGGACTCACAAGGTAAACAAAAATGTAATCAGTCTTAAAGCGTGTTAAAAGATAAGTAATAAAGGGCGAATTAGGAGAATAAAATTTAAT
>CAKUYF010000002.1 GCA_934702115.1 uncultured Eubacteriales bacterium
TTGACCTATTTAAGTCAATTATGTCAAATTTTTATAGTAAGTAAAATATAAGCATAAAACACAAAAAGCCGATTATATAACAATCGACTTCTCCAACATATGGTACCGATGGTGGGACTTGAACCCACATGCTCTTGCGAACAACGGATTTTGAGTCCGTCGCGTCTGCCATTCCGCCACATCGGCAAATTAATAAATTAATTAAATGAACATATTAATTCTAGCAAACGTTCAGATGAATGTCAACCCAAAATCTTACGAATATTTTATTTAAATTATTATACTAAATCTATTACTATCCATTAATTTCAGATAAAAGCATGTAATCTTCAACTACATCTTTGCAATGCACCGTACTTACAGCATTTTCATATAAATAATCTATTAAATTTTTTACAAAGTCTAAATTACATGAAATATCTTTAATATTTACTTCTTCTCTTATTTTTTCAGAAATTAACTTCACTTGAATTCCATAATATTTTTTATTTATATCATCACTTTCATACAAGTTATACTCAATATTCCTATCAAATGAATTTCTCTGATTTAAATTATAAATATTTTTTAGCATTGTTACCTCCATAATTAACTATTAATTTTTAGGTTTCTAATCTTATTTTAATAAAAAATTATTATATTTTCAATCAAAGATATTCAAATTTTTGTCAACAAATTGAATGAAATAATAAATAACATTAACAAATAAAACATTTTCTTCTCTCATCTACTAAATTAAAAGACTATCCATAACTGCTATATGATTTAAATTAATAAACTTCAATTCCAAATTTCTTAATAGAATAAATTTTATTAAACAATCATAAACTTATATGTGAGACTTTAAGAGTATTAAAAATCATAATACTCAATTAAGTAACCGGAAGGAGAAAAATTAAAGTGTGTATAAAAAAAAGAATGTTGAATTTTTCATGTGATGTCATAGCACTAGTAACCATTTTCGTAGGAATTACATGCTTATGGATAAAACTACAATCTTTATCAGTACTAAAACCGGAAGCCCTTGACGTTTTAGCTGCTAAGTT
The DNA here is from genome assembly GCA_934702115.1 of uncultured Eubacteriales bacterium. GTDB lineage: Bacteria > Bacillota > Clostridia > Oscillospirales > Acutalibacteraceae > UMGS1491. The sequence goes on from CAKUYF010000002.1 coordinate 1,047, forward strand.
AGTATTTTCCAGAGGTAACTTAGATTTACCTAAAATTTTTGAAATAAAAGACTGTGAAACGGAATATCCTAAGACCAAGATAGATCCAAATTTATCAGAAAACGACAGTAATATAGGATCCAATAATTCTATTCAAAAATCCGACAGTTTAATACTTCCTGAATTCAAAGAGCTTCCCGAAGAATCTCATCCGGCAGACGAAAAAACATATAAAATTATCGAAAGCCATATAAGTACAGGTGGAACTAAATGTGAAAATTTTTACGTAAAAAACTCTACAGGGCAAGAAATAAATTTTAGTGAGTACTTATCTAAAAATCCAGAAATCAACATTAAAAAAACTAATGAACCTCAAGTACTAATCCTTCATACGCACACTTCCGAATCCTATATGACTCATGATAAAGATTTCTTTTATGAAAGCTTTTACCCTCGCTCTTTAAATAATTCAGAAAACATCACTGAAGTAGGTAAGGTCATAACTGAAACCCTAATAAAAAATGGAATAAATACTATTCATAGTACTGTATACCATGATAACCCAAGCTATAACGGATCTTATTCTCGAGCCGCTCAAACAATTAAACAAAATCTTGAGCAATATCCTTCAATTCAGGTTGTAATAGATATTCATAGAGATAGTCTAGGATTAAAAGAATCAGGAAAAATAAAACCTGTATTTACATATCAAGGTAAAAAAGCTTCTCAACTTATGATCATTTCGGGATGTGATCCTGAAGAAACTTTGGGGTTCCCAAATTGGAGAAAAAATCTTTCCCTGGCATTACGTCTCCAAAAATATTGTGAATCAATGTTTCCCGGAATTACCAGACCGCTTAATTTTGCTAAGGTAAAATACAATGAACATCTAACACCCGGTTCGTTACTTATAGAAATAGGCAGCGAAGTAAATACCCTTCAAGAATCTGTATACACTGGAGCAATGTTAGGCGAGGCTCTTTCTAAACTTTTAAATGACTTAATAAAGTAAAAGTAGAGGTATAAAATTTATGGATAAAAAACTAAAAAGGTGTTTCTTAATTTCTATGACTTTTTCAATTTTTGTTTTAGTATTAATTATTGGACTAGCTATAGTTGAAAAAAATACACAATTAATTATATCAGGAAATAAGTTACCGTTCTTAATATATGAAATTAAAAATTCAACAATTAAATTTATTCAAATTCATTTTATGGGACAAAATTTTACTTTTAATTTTTAATTATTATGTTAAAATAAACTAAAGTTCGATTTTTCATATGAATCAAGGTGAAAAATAAAAAATGAATTGTTATTTAAAAAAAATAAAACTAATATTTTCAATGCTAACAGTTAATTTCTTGGTGATAATTTGCTTTCATACTATATTCTCAGCTCCTTTATATGCATTAAGTGCAGCTGATAATCGTAATTCAGAAATAAAAAAGCCTCCACTTTATAGTCATAAAAGATTAGATTCAATTTTAAAACTAAAAATTCCAAAGAAAGTTCACCCAAAGAAAATTCATAACCTAAAATACTACCCTTATTTACTTCATAAAAAAATATATAAATATGTTAATGATAATGAAAGTTTACAAATCATTCTTCCTGAAGTCAGTGATGAAGATATTAAATTTAAATCCGAAATACATGAAAATTTCCCTGAGACCCACAAAACCCGAAGTCTTAAACGTACAGTAATCTGTTATTCAATTTTGAGCTTATGTATAGTAGCTATTTTATTGATTATAGCGTATAATATAAAAATTCCCATAAATTATGGCTTGCATTTTTCAGCAAAATATAATTTAAAAAAACTTAAAGGCAATAATAAAATTAAACCCTAAATTAGAGGAGATAAAACATGCGTAAGAATGAAATAACTTCACTTGACAACCTAAAAAAAATACACTTTATAGGAATTGGTGGCTCCGGAATGTTCCCTTTAGCGTACGTTCTTCACCTTCAGGGATTTAAAATTACAGGATCTGATACGTATGAATCAGATACTCTAAAAAAAGTAAAAGATTTAAAAATTCCTGTGTTCTCAGCTCATTCCAAAAATAATATATCCGATCAAGATTTAGTAGTTTTTTCGGCTGCAATCAAAGAAGAAAATCCGGAAATTCAAGAAGCTATGAAAAAAGGAATCCCTATTATAGAAAGAAGCTATTTGCTTGGAATAATTTTTAAAAAATACAGTAACTCCATCGGCGTTTCAGGTACTCACGGTAAAACAACTACCACAGCTATGATAAGTAGTATTTTAATTGATGCTAAGCTAGACCCTACCTGCATTATCGGAGGTACACTCCCTAAAATAAAGTCAAATAGTTGCGCCGGAAAATCTGATATAATCGTCGCCGAAGCATGTGAGTATGTTGACAGTTTCCTCCATTTAACCCCAAAAATATCAGTTATAACAAATGTAGATGAGGACCATTTAGACTATTTTAAAACTTTTGAAAATGTAAAAAATTCATTTAAAAAATATGCTCGTCAAACACGTGAATTATTAGTCGTAAATGGAGATAATTTACCTGCAAGAGAATGCGTGCAAGATACTAAAGTAAATAAAATCTTCTTTGGTCTGGAAAATAAAAATAATTTTTATGCTTTAAATATCTCTTTTAGTAAAAATCAGTGTGCTCAGTTCGATATAATGAGCGAAAATAAAAAAATAAGTAGTATTAGCTTAAAAGTACCAGGTATGCATAATGTATATAACGCACTTGCAGCTTTTTGTACATGTTTAAGCCTTGGAATTAATACCGAAACAATAAAATCATCATTAGAAAACTTTAGCGGAGTACACAGAAGATTTGAAATTATAACTTCCAAAAACGGAATAACTGTAGCAGATGATTTTGCCCACCATCCCACTGAAATAAAAACCACTTTGGAATCAGCTTCCAAAATGGGTTATAAAAAAGTGTGGGCGATTTTCCAACCTCATACGTATTCCAGAACCTCTATTTTACTTGATGATTTCGCAAAATCATTATCTATAGCACAAAAGGTAATAGTATCAGACATTTTACCCGTTAGAGAAAAAAATACCTACAATATTCACGCTACTGATTTAACAGCTAAAATCCCTCAAAGTGTCCATATTCCAACTTTTGAAGAAATTTGTGATTATGTAGTTAAACACGCTGAAGCAGGAGACTTAATAATCACTTTAGGCGGTGGAAATGTTTACAAATGTGCTAATATGATTGCTGAAAAAATTTAAATTATATGTTGTAAATTTATATTGTCACTTTCAGTTTTGGGTATTGCCGAACGTATAAATAAAAGGTATTATTTAAGTGGTAGGAACTAATAATTAAAAAAAGGTGCAGGTGAAATTTTAATGAAATTTGAAAACAGTAATACCAGAATTAATCTAATGAAAGCTTTCGCAGGAGAAAGCCAAGCCCGTAATCGCTATACGTTCGCAGCATCTCAAGCTAAAAAAGAAGGCCTAAACATAGTTGAAAAAATTTTCTCCTTTACTGCCAATCAAGAAAAAGAACATGCTAAACTTTTTTATACTTGCTTAAAGCCTTTGTACGGTAAAAATGTAAATATCGAAGGCGGTTATCCTATAGATATATACGATAATTCCTTGGATTTGTTAAAATGTGCAGAGCATAACGAATACGAAGAATATAAAAACGTTTATAAAACATTCGGTGATGAAGCTAAAAACGAAGGATTTCAAGAAATTTCAAATCTTTTTTATAATATAGCTGAAATAGAAAAAATTCATGGAGATCGTTTTTCTAAACTAATAGAACTTATAGAAAGCAATAGCCTTTTTAGCTCAGATAAAGAAGAAACTTGGTTTTGTTTAAATTGTGGTCAAATACATAAAGGTAAATTTGCTCCTGAAAAATGTCCAGTCTGTAATCATGGTAAAGGTTATTTTGCAAGATATAGTTGGATTTCAATCCAATAATAAAATTATAAAACTAAAAATATTCACTAGGGACAAATCTCTTTTCCTAGTGAATTTTAATGTTCAAAATAAAATTTAAAACTAATTTCTACTTTTAAGAAAATGTGAAATCTCACCAGCTACCGCTGAACCAAATACAAGGGTAACAAACGCAAGCGGCGTTAAAACTCCTAATTTTTCTCGTTTATTAAGATTCGCCCACTTTAAGTCTTTTAAACTAGCTGTTTGCTTAATCATCCTTTCAAAATTACGTTCTCCTACAGGATGCCAATTTTCTACTATTTCATCTGTTATCTCTAAATATTCTCTGGAAGCAAATGGGAGAAAATTAATATAATAATTTTTAACATTCTTAAATTCAATAGAATTCAAAAGAGCGGATCGTCCTGCTGATAAATCTTCAATTTTATCTAAACTCACTTCATTCAAAGTTGATTTTTGATTATAAAATTTCATTTTTTCCCTCTCTTTTTAATATTGCTCCTCTTTTTTATATTATAACTCATATTTAATCAAAAATCAACACTTTATTTAACTTTGAACTCATTTTCTTCTCTGCATTTGAAATACTGCTACTGTTATATCATCATCATGAGTAGTTTCTCGCGCTTCCACCGCTTTACTTACAAGATACTTAGAAATTTCTCCGGGTGTAGTATAATTCATATTATTTAGAACATTCATAACCCATTGCTCTCCGATATCCGTTATTCCATCCGATACCATTATGACCCAATCACCAGGATCTAAATTTACGCTTTTGCAAGAAAACGATACATCTTTTAGTATCCCTACAGGTAAGGAAGAAAAATTAATTTTCCGTACTTCCCCTCCCCTCACCACAAAGCTTGCAGGTGAACCTGCTTTCATGAATTTTGCTTCTCCTGTAAATAAATCAACTGAGATTACATCTAACGCAACTAAAGACTCATCATTATGGTTAAGTAACATAACTGAATTTACAATTCTAACCGCAGAATCAAAATTAATACCGCATTTAAGAAATTTTTTTATAAGCTCTGAAGTTAAACTTCCTTCAACTGCTGCACTGCCTCCTGTTCCCATTCCGTCACTTACCACAACATTAAATCTGCCTTCTCCATCTTCAAAACAACGGCAGCTGTCTCCACAAAAATTTCCTCCATTACAGGCATGCTGACTTACTGAAAAATCTATAGTATATGTTTTTAATTCGCAAATTTGAACCCTGCAAATTCCTTCGATTATCTCCATGATCGGAACGTCCAGACTTCTTCCACATAACTTAGAAATTTCTCTTATCAATTTACTGTTAAATTTATTTCTTGAACTTATAGGAATTTCCATCTCAATAAAAATTTTATTTCCCCTACTTTTTTTACAACTTATACTTTCTACTAATATATTATTTTTTGAAAGAAAAGACTTAATATTTTCTAATAAAGTGTCATCAAAAAAACTAGTTTCCCCAAAATTAAACGTTAGATCATTTAATAAATAACTTATTCCCAAAAATTGCTCTTCTATTTTTTTCTTAAATTCAATTGACTGACTACATATTTCTCTGCTGACAGAAAAGTCTTTTATAATACCGGATACTTGATTGAATATATTCTCGTACTTATTACAGTATTTTAAAGAGCGGGGCATTAAATTAAAAGAGTTACTTTCGTTTTTTATTTCAGCTTTACTAATTATGTCATTAACGTATTTATAAGTTGATTCTTTGTTTCTGTCCCAGCAAAAACTGTTAAGGGAACAGGATTGACAGTAATTTTTTACGGAATTAAAACAAGTATCTTTATAACTAACAGAAGCTAAATCGTTCATACTGCTTATTGTTTTATCTACACAGCCCGTCATAGATGCCAAGCACGTGGAAACCAGTCTTAACCTTTGCATTAATGCTTCACGCATTCCGTCATACTTTATAGGAGAAGCTCCAGAAGGAATGCAACTTTTAATCTTATTAAAAAAGGGCTTTGGAATTAAAATAAATATCGCCGCAGCTATTATAGACTCATATAATCCCCCTATCATTTGAGAAAAATCCCCGCACCTTAAGGAAATAAGAAAAGAAGAAAAAAGAAATGCTATTCCAATTCCTAATCTTCCAAGTGAAGAAAATATACCTGAGATCATCCCAGCAAATGCATAAGATCCTGATATGTAAACAAGTCCAAAAGAAGGCAAACTGAAAACTATTCCCAATGCCACTCCCGTTAAAGTACCGCCTACTACCCCCACCGCATATGAAGCACAAAGTATAATTAAAATTCCCATAACTCTTCCCGGTGATATTCCTAAAATAGAAACAGTAGATAACGAAAGCAAAGATATACCTACGCTTATTGCTATACATGCAAGCTCTTTATAATTTAAAGAATAAAGCTTTTTATTTGAAAGAATTTTAAAGCTGACTTCAAAAAAGTAAGCTGCACTCCCTGCTACTAAACATTCTATTACAGTAAGATACAGACCATACTGATCCAATCCATCAGAACAATTTACAGCTAAACCTGTTACAAGTGAAGAGATAAAAACTACTAAAGGCACATATAGAGAATGATTAATTATTTTTTTAAAATCACTAAGTGTCCATTTAATCGCACTTATAGCTATTAAAGTTGATATGTACCGCATACCTGAGTACAGCTTTAAAGGCAAGAAATATCCTAGTACCGATCCTATCATAGTCGGAATTAATCCTTTAGACGATACCGCAGCTGATAAGGATAATCCAAAGGGATAACAGCTTCCTAATATACATCCCCTAGAAATCAAAAGTGATGAAATAAAGTACATAGTCTTTGCAAAAATAACCTTTAATGAATAGTTTTTTGCCGAGTTCAGTATTTTTCCGCTAACTTTAACAGTTGCCTCTTTCAACTTCCATCGCCACCTAAATATTAATTTTAAAAATATTAGTAGCTTTATTATATTAATAAAATCAGTAATAAAGGTGTCAAACTGTGCTGTAATTTTATTAGTATTTATAAATTATTTTGCTTATTATACACACATTAATGAAATTTATATCATTCCAGGACCTTTTATAGCGATTTATGTTTTTATCAGCTGTTATTTTACTATAAAATTTTAAATATAAATAATTGTAATAAAATTTATAAAACCATATTCTGTAGATTAAAAAAATTTAAATCCTCGTTATTAGATTCAAAAATAATATTCCATAGTTTTTTTAATACGCTGTTTTCCTTTTTTTATATGGCGAGACACTGAAGATACACATATACCTAATTTTAACGATATTTCCCTCATTTTCATCTTTTCCCCATAGTAAAGCAATAAACACATCCTTTGTTTTTGAGTAAGCTCACCTTGAATAATATTTTTTAAGGAGCTTAGCATTTTTTTATGGTTAATATCTTTTTCCGAAAAATTATTTTTCCGATATTTTGAAAGACTTATAAGTGCTTCATTGAAATCATCTAAATGTACTGACCTATTTCCCACGTTTTATTACCTCGCATTTTTTCTCTAAGTATTCAGCAGTATGGATTAAATCAAGATAAATATTATAGAGTATGTCTATTCTATATTTAATATCTTTATGTAGTTCTTCATTTTTATTCTTATTAGACTTTTTTAAAAATTTTATATGAGTTTTTACGATTTCCGCGTCTCTTAAGTACTGTATCCATAGTCTTCGATAACACATAAAACCACCTCATTACACAATATGTGTAGACTTAATATAAAAAAATAAAAATTTTAATAATTATTTAATTTTTATGCGATTATTAGTCGAATTTTGTATAATCATATAAATATGGTAGCATATGTATATTAATGAGTCAACTATAATTTTTTTTTTAATATTAAACTACAAAAAAAAATATATTCCAAAAAAAGTATATTTTTACTCAATTATTGCACACTAAGAGTGTAAGTGATATAATAATTGTACAATTTAATTTTTTTCGACAAATTTTTACCAGTTGCCTACCAATAAAGATTAAAGAAAAAACTAGTAAAAACTCGAAACTATACTATTAAATGTATCAATAAAAAAGACTTAAATGAAGGAGGGGCTATCAATTAAAAACAAAATGAGTAAACGGCTAAAAAAGCTGAGAACGCAATCAGGGTTAACTCAAGCCCAATTAGCCAAAAGATTAAATATTTCTCCATCCTCTATAGGTATGTACGAACAAGGAAGACGTGAGCCTAAAAATTCAGTTTTAGTTAGGATTTGCAAGGAGCTAAATACCAGTGGAGACTATATTCTTGATATTAACAATGAGGCTAAAGAAAATACTTTAAGCTTTGATGATGTCAATAGCATAGTTACTGAATTTGTAGAATTCATGAAAACAAAAAAATATATAATGATCAATGGGGTCCCGGTGGATAAGATTAACAAAGAAAAAATAGCTACTGCTCTTAAAGTAGCGATTGCTGTGGCATTGTCAGATTCTGAATAAGAATAACACTTTACCTCCTTATTGTATATAATGTAATAAGAGTATATCTAAATGTTAAGTTTCAGTCATTATTTATATACAATATAGGCGGTGTGATTTATGTGTAGTTACAGACAGCAGGGAATTTTATCACTTGCCTTCGGACTGGGGCTTATACTTTCATTCATATTTCCTGAATCAATCATAATTGTAATAATATCACTTATTGTAGTAATTTTGTCGATATTGCTTGTAAAACGTTGACTCTGATATAGGGAGGTTTTTACAGATGAAAGTTGTTGTCATTAAAAGTCCTGGATTATTAGGTTTCTTTCTCAGAAAAATATTTGGAATAAAAAAAGAAAAAATTTAAAATATAATAAAACTAAATCAGCTTTTCGCTACTTGGCGATTTAGCTGATTTTTTATATGAAAATTGAAAACTAATTTAAAAAACATTTTTCTTACTATCTTCACTGACTTCTTTTACTCCACAGTTTTCAAGAGCAAAGTTTATCATCATACCTATAAGCTCATTTCTACTTCTTCCAGTCACAGAAGATAATCTATCCAACTTACTTACTATCTCACTCTTTATACGAACAGAAAAAGTTCTATACCCGTCCTCTCCCTTAGGTGGCTTGGGATTAATTACAAGTTTATTTAGCATAATCTTCCCCTTTCATTTTTATGTTACATATTTGAAAAACAAAAAAGTATGTTCAATTTTTTAACATGAATTGTAACTACACTAATTGAGTAGTTATACTAAAATTATCTAATAATATTAAAACGAAAATGTGTTTTGTACTTAATAAAATGTAATTTTAAGAATGTTTAAAAATAAAAAAATAATTTATATCTTTTACTAATTCAAAAATTATGATAAAATTCTAAGGTGCATTCGATTTTTAATATAAAAAATATTAATTCAGGAGGTTTTAAAGTTGGATTATCTAAATTCCTTACTTACACCTATAAGTGATTTCCTTTACGTTTACGTACTGGTAGGATTACTTATAATATGTGGTGTATATTTTACATTAAGGACTAAATTTGCCCAAGTTCGTCTTTTTGTGGATGCATTGAAGCTAGTTTCTGAAAAACCTACTAAGAAAAAGATGTCTTCTTTTCAAGCTCTTATGATTTGTACCGCTTCAAAGGTGGGAACGGCAAATATTGCAGGTGTCGCTACAGCATTAGTAATCGGTGGTCCGGGATCTATGTTTTGGATGTGGATTATGGCAGTTATAGGTTCCGCATCCTCAATAGCAGAAGCAACACTGGCGCAAATGTATAAAATAAAAAGCAAGGACGGCAACTCATTTATAGGAGGTCCCTCTTACTACATAAAAAAAATATTCAAACCCAGATGGTTAGGCATTATGTTTTCTTGTCTATTTATATTCTGTTTTATCTTTGGCTTTAATGCTCTTCAAGCTCATAATATGTCTTCGGCTTTAAAATACTACATTCCTAATTACGAAAATACTTTTTGGCCTTACATAATAGGAATCGTATTTGCCGGTTTAATTGCTAGTGTAGTCCTTGGAGGAATAAAAAGAATAGGATTCGTTTCCTCTTATTTAGTTCCAATAATGGCAAGTCTTTACTTGATAGTAGGTATTTATATTATAATAACTAACTTTAACAGAATGCCGGAGGTTTTCTCAACAATCCTTTCTTCAGCTTTTGACTTTCAGTCTTTGTTTGGAGGATTAAGCGGAAGCGTTATAATTATAGGAATAAAGAGAGGTTTACTATCAAACGAAGCTGGAATGGGTAGTGCTCCCAATGCTGCGGCATCTGCAGATACCTCTCATCCTGCTAAACAAGGAATAGCTCAAATACTATCTGTTTTCATAGATACAATTTTAATATGCTCTACTTCTGCTTTTGTTATCTTGCTTTCCGGGGTTAATCTTAAAGGAGAACTCACCGGAATGCCTCTTATGCAACAAGCATTAAGTAATCACTTAGGAACTTGGGGCGTTCATTTTATAACTCTTTCAGTAAGCTTATTTGCCTTTTCTGCTATTCTGGGTAATTTCGGCTACTGTGAACCTAATATTCTTTTTATAAAAGATAGTCCAACACTTATTAAAACATTTAGAATTCTAAGCATATTTCCTATAATTTTCGGATTCATTGCCACTCCATCCGTTGCTTGGAATTTAGCCGATATTTCTATGGCACTTATTGCAATAGTAAATATAATAACTATAATTTCACTGTCTGATCGTTATATAATCTGTTTAAAAGACTATTTAAAACAAAAAAAAGAGCATAAAGATCCAACCTTTAATGCTCCCGCTTGCGGAATAATGGATACCGAGCTTTGGAAATAATTTATAGATTATAAAAATTTAAAACATCCTCTAACATACTTAGAGGGTGTTAATTTATTTTCAATTAAGCTTAGAGTAAGTAAAAAATCTTATTTTAGTAATATTCAGTTTTTCAACCAAAAACCTTAATTTTGTTCCACTCTATTACTACATCCTCCACACTCTCCACTAGGCTCATCATTTTGAAGTCTAGGAGGGAAAAATTCTTCCGTAGGAAACTCTATTCTTCTGAACAAATCGCAAGGATTATCCGTAGAAGATACGCATTCTTTGTTTGGTATACAGAAATCATATGCAGGTACTAACATTTGTACATTTCGCTCTATCTGAACTATTGTGAATAATCCCAATGTAACCGCCACAGTACGATTATTCGAAGTAGGTCTTACAAACTCTCCGCCAAATCTTCTGCATATACATTCAGGAACTCTACACTGAGGCTGCTGACGGCAATCGCATACATTACATAATTTTGCTGATAATGCTACAGGATCTGCGACTTGCACTACTGCACGAGGTAAATTTCTAAGAGAAGTATTTTGAATGTCTATCTCATTAGAACTGTATTCAGAACTGAATATTCTTACGTTACCTTCACTACCATATAAAACAGCCTTCTTCCCAAATACACAAAGACCTGATACAGAAGCCGGCATAACTGAAGGTGCAAGAAAAGCCTCTAAATTAACTTCAAAAAAATAGGTCATATCTATTGAGTAATATCCTCGGCGAAAAGGTACAGGCTCAATATCAATAAAAGTAGTTATAACACTTACGTTTTTCACGCGTACACTATTTGCTTGATCAATTACATGCTGACCTGATTCATTAAAATTCACTCTTAAATTCTCTAAACAGTCTTTATCAGCACATGAATCATAAACTCTATATGCATCAATGCAGACTTGTTCTTTTAACTGATTATTTTCACGACATGAAAATGTAGAAAAATTTTCTGTCATATAAAAATCCCCCCATAAATGTTAATGGTTGTCAATGATAGTTAAAACTTACTTTTTATTCTTATCAAATAAATTAGTATTTTTTTACTGACAAGCCCAAAATCTACCTTTGGGTTTCCATTAGCATACTATGGAGAGTATTTAATTTGTGTTACTTATAAATTTCTTATATTAATTTTATCTTTTTTCCAATTGTGCGTAATTTGCCATTATCCTTTTAGAACCTACTGAGCCACCGAAATCTATTTCAAGCATTGAGTCTCCACACATTTTAACTATTGACTTTATTTCTCCTTCTCCAAACGATTTATGGTATACACGATCGCCTTCTTGAAATGCAGAAGTTTTAACCGAATTGTTTTTGAATTTAAAACCACCGCTTATTCCCCCGAAATGATGTGCCGCCATCACGGATTGAGCTCTCAATTCTTGAGCTGATTTAGGAATACTCTCTCCTGTTTTTAATTTCTTCCAATCCCTAGACTTGGTTTTTTCCACAAGCTTTTCTGGAATTTCAGATATGAACCTAGATACTTTATTATTAGTTGTCACACCTGCTGTCATACGAGTACCCGTATTCAAAATATATAAATTTTTCATACATCTTGTTATTCCCACATATGCAAGTCTACGTTCTTCTTCAATTTCTTCAATGTTTTCTTCGTTTTCTGAATTTTTAATTCCAGGAAATATTCCTTCTTCAAAACCCGGTAAAAACACAACCGGAAACTCTAATCCTTTTGAAGCATGTAATGTCATAAGAGATACAGTATCAGCATTATCGTCATAATTATCAATATTGGTAAATAAAGAAACCTCTTCTAAAAATCCTGAAAGCGATGCTTCCTCACCTTTCTCCTCTTCATATTTTACAATAGTGGTCAAAAGCTCATTAACGTTTTCTATCTTTGCATCAGCAGTGTCTCTTTCAAGCCTAAGATACTCTATATAACCTGTTTTCTCTAATAACATACTATAAAGCTCACTTATACTTAATTTTTTTGAATTATAACTCGATATTAAACTATCAATTAAATCCGAAAATGCTTTAAGCTTTACAGAAACACGTTTAAGACCGTCATAGCTATCTGAATCTCTCATAACACTTAACAAATCTTTGCCGTTTTCTTCAGCAATTTCCATTGCTTGCGCAATTGTTCGTTCCCCTATTGAACGCCGCGGCTGGTTTATTATCCTTTTAAGTCTAACTTCATCCCTAGGATTATTAATTACACTTAAATAAGCAATCATATCACGTATTTCTTTTCGATCGTAAAACCTTACTCCTCCATATACCCGATACGTTATTCCTCGTCTCATAAATACTTTTTCTATAATATTAGACTGTGAATTTCGTCTATAAAGTACTGCAAAATCAGAATACTTCTTTCCTTTAGCTATTCCGTCTTGAATAACTTCTGAAATGTAATGTGCTTCATCATGCTCATTATAAGCAGTATGAATTTTTATTAATCCACCGCCTTCATTTTGCGTCCATAAAGTTTTACCTTTTCTTTGCATGTTATGTCCTATTACTGCATTTGCAGCTTCAAGAATATTTTGAGTGGATCTATAATTTTGCTCAAATTTTATTATCTTAGTACCAGGAAATTTCTTTTCAAAATTAATTATATTTTCTATAGTAGCTCCGCGAAACTTATATATACTTTGATCATCGTCTCCAACTACACATAAATTATTACTTTTTTTAGCTAGACTGCTAACTAAAAAATACTGAGCGTAATTTGTATCTTGATATTCATCTACAAGTATATATTTGAATTTTTCTTGATATTTTTCCAATACCTCAGGAAACTTCTTAAATAACTTCGTAGTATTAAATATAAGGTCATCAAAATCCATGGCATCAGAGTCTATCAACTTTTTCTGATAGTCGCGATAAAGAATTTCAAGCTTATTAGTTAATTTTAAATCACCAGGATTATAATCTGTTAAGTTGTCTTTTCTCCTGGAAATTATATTCTTTAACGCACGAAGACTCCAGTCTTTCTCATCCATTTTCAAATTTTTTTGACATTCTTTAACTACTTTCAAAGAATCGTCTTCATCATAAACTACAAAATGATTAGAGTAACCTAGTTTTTCTGCATGCTCTCTTAATACTCTGACACAAAATGAATGAAAAGTAGATGCACAAACCTTTTTTGCAGTGTCTCCCAAAGCAGTACATATACGACTTTTAAGCTCGTTAGCAGCTTTATTGGTAAAGGTAATAGCTAATATATTTGAAGGATCTACTGCATCAACCTTTATAATATCACGCACACTTCTTGCGTCAAGTCCCTTATCATATGCATTTTTGAGCTCTTCCACCATAGCTTTATTAATATTCTCCGGAACCTGATTACTCATGTACGCATTGCCATAACTTATCATATTAACTATTCTACTTACAATTGCTGTTGTTTTTCCACTACCTGCACCTGCTAAAACTACAACCGGTCCATTTACTTGGAAAACTGCTTCCCGCTGAGTACTATTAAGATTATAAAAAGTCCGTTCAAGCAACTTTCTTCTTAGCTGTTTAAATTCCTGCGAAATCTTATCGACCAATGTTCCAGCACCACCATATCGAGAGAGTCAAAAAATTACGTATTACTTTTATCTGCACATTTATAGTTAAAAAGTAACCGTTCAAATTGACAACCCTGCAAAATATTTTATTCCTTCTTTAATAATTATAACTCATTTTTCCATAAAAATCAACTGTTTAAAAACATACCGTAATATTTATAGTTTTTTGTTTAAACAAAAATTTCATATTATCTTAATATAGCTTGCTTAAAGCTCTTATTGAACTCATTGATATTATAGAAATCTTAATTTTTATTTATTATTAATTCTTTTCTTAAACTAAAATTTTATTCACCAATTTCTCCAGTATCTAAAGTATATTTTTTAATCTCACTAGCCTTAAAAAATTTAAAACTTATATTATTTTCGTCATTTTCTAATCGTACTTTTACTTCATTCTTAATAAGATTATAACCTATAACTGTCCCTATTCCTTCTGATGTATATACAGTTTCCTCAAGCTTAGGCATATTTTCAAGTATTTGAAGATAATTTTCTTCTTCATACTGCAAGCAACATTTAAGCTTTCCGCACGCCCCCGAAAGTTTCGTAGGATTCAAAGACATTCCTTGATCCTTAGCCATTTTTACAGTAACAGAATGAAAATCATTTAAAAATGTAGCACAACAAAGCGGTTGGCCGCATATTCCCATACCTCTTAAAATTTTGGCTTCATCCCTCATTCCCACCTGCCTTAACTCAATTCTTATTTTGAAAATTCCTGCTAAATCACGAACTAAATTTCTGAAGTCTACCCTTGACTCAGACGTAAAATAAAAAATCAGTTTATGCCTATCAAATATATATTCAACATCAACAAGCTTCATTTTTAATTTATGTTCATCAATTTTTTTCTTGAAAATCATTTCCGCTTCGTGTTCTTCACATTCTTTTAAGCGTATAGATTCTAAATCTTCAGAAGTTGCCTTACGAATTATCTTTTCAGCAGGATCAAATTGTTCAAGAGGTTCTACAGTATCTTTAACAATCATAACTTTTCCGCAATCTTGTCCTCGCATAGTTTCAGCAATAATTATATCTCCGATCTTAATATCTTCACCCGGATATATAAAGTAATGAATTTTTCCCACCTCTCTGAACCTTACTCCCAAAGCTTTAATCATAAATTTTTCTCCTTTAAACATTATAAAACTATACTCAAATAGCTTATAAGTAAATTTAAATTCACATTTTTCTTAATAAGCTTAGAAATGTATGTAAGCTCATCAAGTTTTTTAACTACCTTTTCAGGATTTAAACTTAAACTTTCATCTTTAAAAGCATTTACAAAACTTTCTAAAATTGACTCTATTAAATTTTTTAAATATATTCTATCACCCGGAATTTGAGAAATAAGCTTGAAAATTTCGATCTTGTCCTCTTTAATACTAGCCCGCATAAGCTTTTCCGCCAGTTTAAAATTTTCATTATTTATGCTCTTATTAAAATTAAAGGGGATTCGGAAAAGTTCACATCTTGATAGTACAGTACCCAAAAGACTACATGAAGATTCACATAAAAGAATAAATATTACATTCTTAGGAGGTTCCTCTAAAATTTTTATAAAAGCATTTTGAGCTTGAACAGTTAAATAATCCGAAAATTTTATAACGTAAAACTTATAACTGCTTTCATTGGGAAGCTTATAGGCATCTTGACGTACATACCTTATTTCTTCAACTTTAATTGAATTACTTTCAGGACATAAAATCTTAACGTCTGGATGAATTCCTTTCTCAATTTTAAGGCAAGAATTGCAAATTCCACACGGCTTCTTGTAAGTTGAATTACACATTTCTATTTTTACTGCTTCAATCGCTTCCTTAACAGCTGTGTTTTGGTCCCTACATTCTATTATAACTGCGTGAGGGATTTTATTTTTTATAGCTAAATCGTGTAAATCTTTTAAATTTGATTCTTCACAAAAACCAGACATTTTAATCCCTACACTTTTTCAAATCTATCAACATCAAGCACAAATATAATTGCTCCACCCGTAGTTACCTCAAAAGGAGTATTTGTAAATGAACTTAAATATACAGGCGTGGTATTAGTAACAAGTTGCTTTCGTTTACTGCTATATTTTGAAATTATATCTATTACTTTATTTGTTTTATTATTTTCTACTCCGATAATAAGAGTAGTATTTCCGGATTTCAAAAATCCTCCTGTGGATGCCATTCTGGTAACTTGAAAGCTTTCTTCCGTCAGTGCGTCCATAACAATAGAAGCATCATTTTTACTCATAATTGCCATAACTAATTTCATAAAATTCCCCCACAAGCTCCATATTATATTTGATAAAATTATTCACTTAATTTCAACCACTATTTTATCACATTTATCTCCTCTATTCCATAATCTAAAAGGCGCTCTTTTTCGGTTTCTCCTATTTCTTCCCCAGGCATAACTACCGGTACTCCGGGAGGACACGGACAAATAATTTCACTTGCTATTTCACCTAAAGAGTCTTTTGTCGGAACTTTTTTATTCTCAGACATAATTGCTTCATAAAGGCAAGCTCGAGTTTTGGGTAAACTCATATTTAATTCAAAATTTTCAGGAGTACCCTTACTTTTTTTTACTTCTATACTTTGCAAGGCAGTTATAAGTCTTGACCAATCTGTATCTGTGTTAAACGGAGAAGGAATTAAAACTACGTAATTTTCATCGCAAAATTCCGGTTCAATTTTAAATTCATAAAGTTTTTCTCTAAACTCAAATCCCGAATAACCTATTTTGTTGACTCCCAATACTATTCTTGTAGGATCTGAAGGTAATACCTTTGATGGTATAAATATTCCTTTAGAATCAGCAACTTTATTTACTGAATTTACATTCTCTTTCAGACGCCAAAATTCCTTTTTCCCATTTTCTTCAAGCCATCCTCGGCAAATATCAAGAGATGCCATAACAGGATATGAAGGACTTGTAGACCCAAATAGTGCCATAGCCGCTTTAGCACTCTTTTTAAATTCAGACGTACTGACGTGCAACCACGCCCCGCCAGTTAGCACAGGTAAAGTTTTATGTGCGGAATCAGCAGTTATTGACGCTCCCTGATCTAAAGGATGAAGCCCTAAAAATTTAAGATGCGAACCGTGAGCGTTATCTACTATTAAAGAAATACCGTAACTTTTACAAATACTAGCAATACTGCTTATATCTTGGAGAATCCCATAATAACTCGGACTTGTTAAATAAACCGCTTTTATATCAGAGCTTTGATTTAATTTTAACTTCAAGTCATCTAAATCAACTTTTCCTGCTAAATGCGACTCTCTGCACATAGTCCTTTTTAGCCATACAGGTTCCACGCCTAATAGAGCCATCGCCCCTACCGCAGACCTATGAACAACTCTATCGCATAAAATTTTATCGCCAGACTTTGCTACTAATCTTATCATCGCTTGAATACAAAGAGTATTTCCTCCCGAAGAAATAAAAGAACCTTTACTTCCATAGAGCTCACTTAAAGCTTCTTCAGCTTTCTTAATTATCCCTGAAGCTTCATAAAGGCTGTCAGTAAAAGGAAGTTCGGTAAAATCAAGTGAGAATAAATTAAAGTCAGATAAAAAATTCCCTTTATGACCCGGAGTATGAAATGAAGAACGATTTAAATTTTTATACTCACTCAACGCATTATAAAAATACTTTTTCAAATTACATGTTCTCCTTGACTGAAATTTTTTGTTTTATGTATACCAACAATCCTTAGCGGAAACAATAGACAAAAAAGGATGTGATATTAAAAATGAAAGTATCTAAGACTCAGTACAATGAAATGACAGGAAAAAGTTCTCCTGCAAGTCCAATATGGAAAGATTTGTTCTTTGCTTTTCTGGTAGGAGGTCTAATATGCACTTTAGGACAAGCTTTAAACCAGCTTTATATGTCGTACTTCAACCTTGATAAAAAAACTGCCAGCGCTTGGGTTTCCATAACATTAATAGCTTTAAGTTCAATCCTTACAGCCTTAAACTGGTATGGAAGTATCGCTAAACATGCCGGAGCAGGAACTATAGTACCTATAACAGGATTTTCTAACTCAATAACCGCTCCGGCAATAGAATTTAAAAGCGAAGGGCATGTGTTCGGAATAGGAGCAAAAATGTTCATAATGGCAGGTCCGGTTATAGTATTCGGCACAATTGCCTCAATGGTTTATGGAGTAATAGTTTGGATATTCGGGCTTTATTAATGTTTATTCAGTCTTTGCCTGCAAACCTCGTACATCATTACTCCTGCGGCTACCGATGCATTAAGAGAATTTATTTTACCCTTCATCGGAATTGACAGTATAAAATCACATTTTTTCTTTATATTACTACTCATTCCTTTTCCTTCCGAACCTATTACAAGTGCTACTGCTCCCGTTAAATCTTGAGAAGTCCAGCTTTCTCCCTCCATATCTGCTCCATAAATCCAAAGTCCAAGCTTCTTAAGCATGTCTATTGAAGCGGAAATGTTATTAACCTTAGCAACTAAAATATGCTCTAAAGCACCTGCAGATGACTTTCCCACCGCCATAGTAAGTCCTACAGCACGCCGTTTAGGAATTATAATTCCATGTGCCCCTACACATTCCGCCGTTCGTATAATTGCTCCCAGATTATGTGGGTCTTCTATACCCTCCGCTATTATAATAAATGGTTGTTCATTTTTGCTTTTAGCTAAATTCAATATATCTTCTATACGGGCATACTCTTTTGCTCCCGCGACTGCAATTATCCCTTGATGTACAGAGCCACTTGCAATTTTATCAAGCATCATTTTATTTACTTCTTTAACAGTTATATTCTTTTCCGAAGCTATTGATAAAATCGCTCTTAACGATCCTGCGTTTTCTTTAGAAGAAACCATAATCGAATCTATAACCCGTCCACTTTTTAACGCTTCTAAAACTGCATTTCGTCCTATTATATATTCACTTTTTAAATTTTCTTCTTCAAGTTTTCTTGTGTTCAAGTTTTTTCCTCCAATGAAATTTATTTATAAGCTTTTCTGAGAACAGCTATCTAATTTATTTAAAAAATTTTTTATACTTGTTATTGTTTCCAAGCTTAAAATATGTTCTGCTTTACAAGCATCTATATAAGCGATACAAGGTTTCACTCCTAAAACTTCTATTAAAAATCTACTTAGAAGCTTATGCTTTTCATAAATGGATCTAGCAACTTCCAAACCGACTTCTGTTAAAATTATCTTTCCGTATTTTTCTTGAACTACCATACCTTTTTGCTTTAGAGTATTAATGGCTTTATTTACACTTGCCTTTGAAAAAGATAAGCTATTAGCAAGATCAGTAACTCTTACGCCATCTTTATTGTTTTTCATTACATAGATTATCTCCAAATAATTTTCCAGCGAATGAGTAAGAGAGATATTCATTTCATCAGCACGCTCACTTTTCTCTATTTCTTTTACTGCATGTCCGCGCAAAGGAACATCCGGCACATTTTGATGTTGTTTTACCAGAGCTTCTATTCTTAAATTTTGAAATTATGATCATTGTAATTACAGCTAAAACTCCTAACAAAATTAAAATGTCTATTAAACTCATATTTAAACCTCCTCAATTTTATAAAATCCTTGAAAAAAGCATGGTAAATTGATAAACAAGAGCCGACATAACGTAAGCTATGAACAGCTGATACAAAACTGAAAAAATAGCATATTTCTTATTATTAACTTCTCTGTATATAGTAGAAATAGCAGCAATACACGGAGTATAAAGAAGTATAAATATAAGAACCGATACAGCACTTGGTAAACTTATCGAATTTAAAAGCCCTTGTGATACATCACTCCAGCCTGCACTTGAATAAAGCACTGAAAGCGTACTTACAATTGACTCCTTTGCCATAACTCCCGTTAAAAGAGAAACACATATCCTCCAATCATTAAACCCACAAATGCTAAATAAAGGAGAAATAAAGTTTCCTATCTTCGCAAGAATACTTGATGAACTGTCTTGAACCGGTCTTAAATCTATTCCAAAATATTGAAGAAACCACACCACAACAGTGGCAATAAGAATTACCGTACCGGCACGCTCAACAAAATCTCTTGTTTTATCCCAAACGCTTAATCGTACGTTTTTCGCAGACGGCCATTTATAATCCGGCATTTCCATAATGAACGGCGAGGCTTCTCCTTTAAACACACTGTCTTTAAAAAGATAAGCGGTAAATACAGCACATATTATCCCTATAATATACAACGAAAATATTACTAAGGTTTGATGATGTGGAAAAAAAGTCGATGCAAACATCAAATATACAGGCATCTTCGCACTACAAGACATAAACGGAATTAAAAAAATAGATAAATTTTTATCTTTCTTGTTTTCAAGAATTTTAGTCCCCATAACCGCAGGAACAGTACACCCAAATCCCATTATAAGTGGTACAAAAGCTTTGCCTGAAAGTCCAACTTTACGCATTGGCTTATCCATTATAAAAGCTGCTCGCGCCATATAACCACAGTCTTCCAAAAGTGATAAGAGCGTAAATAAAAGAATTATCTGAGGTAAAAAGGAAATTACACCTCCTACACCTCCTATAACAGCATCTAAAACCAATTTTTTTGACCACTCTGATGCCCCTGTATAATTTAAAATCTTACTTACCGTACCTTTAGTTTGAATATTTATAAAATCTTCACATATGTTTTTTAACATTATTCCCAAAGGTCCAAAGGTAAGATAAAAAATAGAAAGTACCATTCCTATAAAACAAGGAATAGCAGTATATTTCCCTGTTAAAAATTTATCTATTTTATCAGAGAAACAAATTCTTTTTTTACAATTTAAAGATTTTACAGCTTTTCTGTATATTTCATGTATATACATATATCTTTCATCAGGAATGATTGTATCTTTTTCTTTTTCGTAAATTTTACTTATTTTATCCCTTAATCTTTCTATTTTATCAATTTGAGAAAGAGTTAAATTAAACTCTTTAAGTATTAAAGGGTCTCCTTCAAATATTTTTATGGTTTTAAATCTACTGTTAGAAATAAACGTCTTTCCCGGATTTAAGTAATTTTCTATTTCATCAAGAGCATTTTCCACTTTTGAAGAATATATTTTACGCGTATATCTTACTTTATCTCTATCTTTAATGCTAACTGACAATACCTCCAGTAAATTATCTATACCCTTATTCTTACCCGCTGAAATTATTACAGTTGGAATTCCAAATACTTTTTCAAGCTCCTTACAGTCTATTTTTTTACCCTTTTTTTCAAGTAAGTCCGACATATTAAGAACTAAAATTACTTTGCAATCTAATTCTAACAGTTGAGTTGTTAAATAAAGATTTCTTTCTAGATTAGTAGAATCCACGATATTTATTATAACATTCGGCATTTCATTCATTATGTAATTTCTTGTAACTACTTCTTCAGGAGAGTACGGCGATAGAGAATAAACTCCAGGAAGATCTATAAGATCGATGATTTCTTTGGTGTTCTTGATTCTCCCTTCCTTCCTTTCAACAGTTACTCCGGGCCAATTCCCTACATATTGATAGCTTCCAGTTAATTGATTAAAAAGAGTAGTTTTACCACTGTTCGGATTACCTACTAATGCTACTTTATAAATCTTTTCTTTTCCTACTGCGACTTCACAGGGAACTGATAAATTAAAAGCATGTTTTTTTGATTCCCCAGGTTTTAAATCCAGACCAATTTCTAACTTTTGAGTAGGACGTTCAGTACTAAAAAGTTCCACTTCTATTGCTTCTGACCTTCTAATACTAAGATTGTAATCATGAATTTTTATTTCAATAGGATCTCCGGAAGGAGCCGATTTTATAAGCTTAACTTTAGCACCAGCCGTTATGCCCATGTCTATCATGCGGCGACGAAGTGTTCCGCTACTACCCAACTTCTTGACTATACCTTCTTCGCCGGGAGATAAATCATTCAGGGTTTTCATTTTTGTTTACACATCCTTTACATTTTTATTTTTCAACTTTATAATTTTTATTTTTTATAAATATAATGGTTTACATATAATATTATACTTGCTTTTTATAAAAAGTAAACTTACGCTAACATTTTCTTTACTTAACTTATATTTTTAAATAACTTTTATAAATAAAACTATAAAACTTTTACATTAATTATTTAAAAATTGATAAATTAAAAGCACCTATTTAATAGGTACTTCTATTAATTATAAAGTAAATTAATTATTGAGAAACGACAAATTATTTAAAATTTCCAATAAGCGAAAGTCTGTAATGATAAGATTTGTACACAAATTTTGCCAAACTTCACTTTTACATTCACCCAAAGCTTTAATTAAATCGTCAATGATTTTTTGAATTTTTAAATGCTTAGCCATAATTGTACGACCATGCATGGTTTTAATCATCACAAGTTCTTGATAAGTTTTTTGAAATTCGAGAACTCCTTGAATGAATCCTTCTCTTTTTTGTTGCTCTAGTAAATACATAACTTCTTGACTTCCGGACATATTATTTAGAACTATACTTATTTCCTCTATTCTTTTCAAAAAGTTATCGTGAAATAAACTGGCTAAACTACTTAATTGCCTTGATTCTATTAATGAAAAAGAAATTGCTCTTTGATCTAAAAATGTTAGTCCTTTAAATTGCATATTTGTGTTTATGTCAATATTTGAAAACATTTATACCATTCCTTAAAAAATTATTAAACTTATCTTCGCTGTTACTATACCAAATAAATATATATATTGTCAAGGATATAATTGTTTTTTTATAATAAACGATTAAATATGCTGTATATTTAAAATCTTATGATTCGATATATTCCAAAATTTAAAAAATTCAAAATCTAAAAAAGTAGGAATTAATTTTTATATTAATGAATAAAATATTAAATATGTTTCCATACTTTAAAAATATGAATAACAAAAAAAGGATTGTGATGGTAAGATGATAAATCTACTTAAAAAATTAGATCTAAAAAAGAGAAAGAAGCTTGAACTTCAAAACTCAGATATTGCAGAAGAAATTAGACAAATTTGCTTAGAAATGGAAAAAACTAACAACTGGTTTCAAATGGAAGTGGATGAAGATCTAATTGAAGCGTGTATACATCAAAGAGAAGTTTTGAATGCCAGATACCGCTACTTAATTAATAAATTAAAGCCTGAAAAAACTTAAAGATCTACACATTCAATTAAAAATAATTGCTAATAATTCTTAAGTATATAACACAAAAATCACACGAATAAAGCCGTGTGATTTCTTATATATAAAAAAGGTTAATATATTTAATTTTTTGGTTTCATAGTCGGAAAAATTATTACATCTCTAATTGAAGCACTATTCGTTAGCAACATTACCAACCTATCAATGCCTATTCCTAATCCTCCTGTGGGAGGCATTCCGTACTCTAAAGCAGTTATAAAATCCTCATCAATCATATTAGCTTCTTCATCACCGGATTCCCGTAATTTCATTTGACGTTCAAATCTTGCACGTTGATCAATAGGATCGTTAAGCTCAGAATAAGCATTAGCCAGTTCTCGTCCTGTTACAAAAAATTCAAATCTTTCTACCAAATACTCAGACCCAGGTTTCTTTTTTGTAAGCGGAGAAACTTCTATAGGATAATCATATATAAAAGTCGGCTGTATTAAATTTGACTCTACTTTCTCTTCAAATACCTTATTTAAAATGTCGCCCCATGAATCTGTTTCTTTAAATTCTATATTTAGTTTCTTAGCAATTTTAGCGGCTTCTTTAGAATCTCCCATACATAATGAAAAATCTTCACCTGTATATTTATTTACAGCTTCTATCATACTAAGTCTTTGAAATGAATCGAAAATTTTGATTTTTTCCCCCTGATACTCTATTTCTTCAGACGCTCCAACAGCCTCCGCACAAGTTCTGATCAGCTTTTCAGTAAGCTCCATCATATCCTTATAATCTGCATAGGCCTCATAAAGCTCAATAGTAGTAAATTCAGGATTATGCTTTGTAGACATTCCCTCATTTCTAAAAAGTCTACCGATTTCATAAACTTTTTTCATTCCACCTACAATAAGTCTTTTTAAATATAATTCAGGTGCAATACGTAAATAAAGATCCATATTCAAAGTGTTATGATGAGTTATAAACGGTTTTGCTGCCGCTCCTCCAGGGATTACGTTTAATATCGGAGTCTCTACCTCGATAAATCCTTTATTATCAAGAAAGTGCCTTATAGCTTTGATTATCAAGCTTCTTTTAATAAAAGTCTCTTTAGAATCCGGTGAAGAAATTAGATCTAAATACCTTTGACGATATCTTGTATCTGTATCCTTAAGTCCGTGAAACTTCTCCGGAAGTGGCAAAAAGGACTTAGAAAGCAAAGTAATATCTTTAACATGAATAGATATCTCTCCTCTGCGTGTTTTAAATGCAAACCCTTCCAGACCAACAATATCTCCAATATCCCAAAGCGATACTAAATCGTTATATTTATCTTCTCCGATATCGTTTATCTTAACATATATTTGAATTTTCCCGCTATCATCTAATAGATCCATAAAAGTAGCTTTACCCATGTCTCTCCTGCTTACAATTCTTCCTGCTACCTTTACATCCCTGTTCTCAAAAGACTCAAAATTTTCTAAAATTTCTTTAGCACAAGTCGTAATTGAAAATGACGTCATATTAAAAGGATTAATTCCTTTTTGTTTTAAAGAATCTAACTTTTCTCTTCTTATTTGCATTATTTCATTTTCCGAATAAGACTCAACTATATCCTTTGTATTTACATCTTCACCCATGATTTATTCCTCGCTTTTTGTTATTTTCCTTCATACGGCAAATTAAAGAATTTTATTTATATATTTCTAAAATTTCATAAGTACAAATTCCGCCGGGAGTTTCTATCTTTACCATTTGACCAACTTTATGTCCGATTAACGCAGCACCCACAGGAGATTCATCTGATATTCTGCCTTCTCTTGGATTTGCTTCGCTTGGTCCAACTATTTTGTAATCCAAAATTTCATTATACTCCCTATCTTTTACCTTTACTTTTGAACCTACATATACAACTTCGGTACTTAACTCATGTTCATCTATTATTTTTACATCTTTTAGCATACTTTCTATTTCAAGTATTCTAGCTTCAATGATAGCTTGTTCGTTTTTCGCTTCATCATATTCACTATTTTCTGAAAGATCTCCAAAAGAAAGTGCTACTTTTATCTTTTCTGCTACTTCTTTTCTTCTAACAGTCTTTAAATTTTCCAGTTCTGATTCTAAATTTTTAAGTCCTTCTTCTGTAAGTATAACCTGCTTAGCCATATTGAATCACTCCATATTATTAGTTTAATATTATAACCTCCCTTCCTGTATGACTCTACGGGAAGGGAGTACCTTTCAAAATTACTCTAAGTCGCTACAAAAGCAATTATATGAAAAATCTATAATTACTGTCAAGAAAATTTTCTTTTGGATCTAAGAAAAAATAGTACAAAAACATTGCCTATAATATCCTAGCTTATACTTGCATCCAAATACTCTTCCAATTCTTTGTCTTCTTTCTTTTTCTTTTTGTCAATCAGAGCTACAATGGCTACCGCTAAAGATAAAACAGTAACTATGGAAGTTACTACCCCAATTACAAAAGCTAAGCTACATTTACTGTTTTTCATATTTCAGTTCTCCTCTCATTTATATATTTAAATTTCATACTACTTCATCTATAATTTTTAGTCAATATCAATACTTGACGAATTATTAATTTTTTTGCTTGTTTTTTATATTAAATAATTTTTCAAAATTTATTACAGAAACATACTCATATACTATAACAGAAACAATAGCTATAAAAAATATTATCAATAAATTAATCCAATTCAATGGCTCCAGCTCAAAAAGGCTCGTAAACTTCAGCACCCCAATAGCAAACAGTACACATAAACTCCTCAGTAATATCTTACGAAGCTTATTAAGCGGTAATGATATCTTATATATTAAAATTAATCCAATAATTCCTGTAACTACTACATTAACAGTAGAATACCTCTTATATGATATGTCAAATAACGCATATATACTCACGGAAAGTAAAATGGAAAAAACAATCGAAATGGCCGCCGGTAAAGATTTATCAAGTATATTTTTAAACAAATTACCTTTTATTTTTTCTCTATTAGGCTCAAGTGCCAATACAAATGAAGGTATTCCTATTGTTATAGCACTTAAAAGAGTCATTTGTATAGGGATAAACGGATATGGTGCAGGAATAGCAAAGAAAAGACAGGAAAGTAAAAAAGAATAAATTGTCTTTACAAGAAAAAGAGACGAAGAACGTTGAATATTATTTATGGCTTTCCTACCCTCCGCTACAGCTCTAGGCATTGAAGCAAAATCTGAATTAAGAAGCACTAAATGTGAAACACTCCTGGCAACATCGCTTCCTCCCGCCATGGCAACACTGCAATCTGACTCTTTCATCGCAAGAACGTCATTAACTCCGTCTCCAACCATTGCTACAGTATGGCCATCTTCTTTTAGTGATTTTATTATTTCTTGTTTTTGATAAGGAGTTACCCTACCGAAAATATTATATTTTTTAGCAGAAGCTTTTACCTCTTCTGTCGACTTCACTTTAGACATATCAATATACTTTTCATAACCACTTAACTTAACCCTCTTGGCTATCTGAGATACAGTTACAGGGTCATCCCCTGAAATTACCTTGATTTCTACTCCTTGCTTTTTAAAGAAATTCAAAGTTCTTTCTGCATTGTCTCTAATCTTATCTTTTATAAGAATGAAAGCCATAAGATTTAAATCAGACGGTAAATTCCCATCTACAAAAGGGTTTTCCGAATGCGCTAAAGTTAAAACTCTATATTCTTTAGAATAAAATGAAGTCTTATCTCTAATCTTGCTGTAAGTATCTCCAAATATAAATTCCGCAGCACCCATAACCAAACTGCCTTGGTCTTTAGTATAAACACCTGACCACTTTTTTTCGGAAGAAAAAGGTATAACTATATCAGCAGATGAAAATGCCGAACTAGGAGGAAATTTACTTTTAACTGCATTAAAAGTTTCATTATTGTCATCTAACATGCTGGTAAGAGCAGTGATAGCTTTATTCACTTCAGAAATAGTATATCCATTTTCTGCAGTAATGTCATGAATTTCAAAGCTTCCTTCAGTTATCGTTCCCGTTTTATCAAGACAAAGAGTATCTACTCTTGCCAAAGTTTCTAAACAGTAAATGTCTTGTACAAGCACTTTGCGCCTTGAAAGCCTCAAAACTCCCACCGCTAACACAGAACTCGTAAGTAATACAAGCCCTTCCGGAATCATTCCAGTAAGAGCGGCAGAAGTAGTTACTATTGCCGAAGATATATTATAGTTAGAAGCATTAAACTGCCTATAAAATAACAGCCCTCCTATTGGAATAATTGCTATTGATATTATCTTTATTATTTTATTGATAGTAGTAATAATTTCAGATTTAGTCTTTTTGATGCACTTGGACTTTTTCAAAAGTTGGGAAGTGTAGTTATCTTCACCGACTTTTTCTACCTTGGCTTTACAACTTCCACTTACTACAAAGCTACCCGATAAAAGAGTGTCGCCTTCTTTTTTAAGTATAAGATCCGATTCTCCCGTTAAAAAAGACTCATTTACTTCGCATTTCCCTTCAGTAATTATCGAATCGGAAACGATTTGATTCCCTCTGCTGAAACAAATTATATCGTCTAAAACCACTTTGTCAACTTTTATTTTTTCTTTCTTGCCTTCTCTAATAACAGTAGCATTATTGGAAAGTATTAAATTTAATTTATCAACTGTTTTTTTAGCTTTGATTTCTTGAACTATTCCTATTATTGAATTGCATATAACTACTCCCATAAACATAAGATTCCTATAGGAACCAGTATAGAGTATCGCAATAGCTAAAATTAAATTAATAAAGTTAAAAAGGGTAAAAAGATTATCTTTAACTATATCTGAAGTACTTTTTGAAGCTGTATTTTTATCAACATTTACCAGTCCATCAGAAATTCTTTTTTTAACCTGTTCATGAGAAAGTCCAAAATTATTTGTAGGACTGTACCTTTGAATCTCCGTATTAAGGTGATTCATATCTGACCTCCTTTTAAAAATTAACTATAAAATTTAAATAATAAACATTAAAAAATTAAGAAAGAAGGGATTGGATTGATCTGTAGAATAGTAGATATGAAAAATAAGGAAGTAATAAGCGTAAAAGACGGATGCAGAATAGGATGCGTAAATGATGTAGAAGTGGATATGGTATGTGCAAAAGTATTAGCCATTGTAGTGTATGGACGCCTTAAATGTTTCGGACTTTTGGGAAGAGAAGATGACATAATTATTAAATGGGAAAATATAAAAGTAATAGGAGATGATACTATACTGGTTAATTATAACCCTAATTGGAACCGTAGAAGAAAGGCAGGATTCTTTGGTCCCCTATGCAAAATATTTAAATGAATACTTTGGATCCTTGGTTTAAACCAAAACCATAAAATGACTGATACTTCCTCCAAGCACAAATAAATGCCAAAGAGAGTGCATATACCTTACTTTTTTCCCCAACACATATATAACAGCTCCCAAAGTATAAAATACTCCTCCAATTAAAAGCAATGTAAGCTGCCAAGAGGATAACCCAATCATAGCAGGTTTAGCTATAAATACTACACTCCATCCCATAAAAATGTAACACAAAAGTGAAAATTTAGAAAACCTATTTACATCTATAGAATTTAAAATGATCCCTATTAATGCCGCAACCCACACCGATATCAAAACAATGGTACTTTCAATTCCTTTTATAAATAACATGCAAAGCGGAGTGTAAGTACCCGCAATAAGCAAAAATATCGAACAATGATCCAATTTTCTAAAATTACTTTTAATTTTCGAAATTTTAAAAGAATGATACAAAGTAGAAATGGTGTAAAGGACTAAAAGAGTAATCCCGTATACCGAAATAGAAAATGAATTTCTGAAATTTTTAGGGTAATGAATAAGTAAAAAAATTAATGCAAATACGGAAAATACTATTCCTATTCCATGAGTTACAGCATTAAGAATTTCTTCACCTCGTGTGTAATTAGGAAGTCCGAATTTACTTGCTAATTGACTATTTGAATTATTAGCATAAAAGCTCTGCATATTTTTACCTCACTTGTAAGTTTGTTTATATAATTATACGACTATTTATTATTTTATCAAATACATTTATGAAACATCTTGATAAGGAGTGAATTCTTTGAAATCAAAAAAAAATAATTGGTCATTCTACACACTTTGTACACTGAGTATAATTGTATTCTCCTCCCTCATTTTTGCTGCGTATGCTAAAATAAATGAACAAATTTCTAAAGAAAATCCTTCAAACAGCTTAAGAAGAGTAGTCCTTGATCCTGGACACGGAGGTGAAGATGGCGGAGCAGTCGGAGTAGACGGAATTGTAGAAAAAGATATTAACCTTTCTATATCTTTAAAATTAAGAGATCTTCTGGAAGCCTCCGGATACGAGGTAATAATGACAAGAGAAAAAGATCAAGCTATTTACGACGATGACGCTACCAGCTTACGCCAAAAAAAGAGATCCGATCTTCACAACCGAGCCGATATAATAAATAAAAATAAAAAAGAAAATACTGTTTTCATTAGCATACACCAAAATAAATTCCCTAACCCAAAATACTTTGGTACTCAAATATTTTATTCTAAAAATGAAATAAAAAGTCAAGAATTGGCTACTAAAATTAAAGACTCAGTTGTAGGATTAATTCAGCCCGAAAATACTAGAGAAATAAAACCGGCTACTGAAAAAATATATCTATTGAATAATGCTCAGATTCCGGCAGTAGTAGTTGAATGCGGATTCCTATCTAACGCGGAAGAAGCTAAAAAACTTATAGACGAAAAATATCAAAGTCAAATTGCATTTAGCGTTTACTGCGGCATCACAGACTACTTCATAAATAATTTCGTCAGCAAAAACTAAAATATTCGATTAATGCCTAAAAGTTAAATTTAGGACACTATAATTTACTTATTAATGTTAAATATTGAGGTAGATATTGTAATAAACAAAATAAAATGATAAACTTAATCTTAAGATTTAAATTATGAATAGGAGTAATTAATCAATATGTTTCCTCAATATTTTACTACACATAATTCAAGCATTGTAGAAACCCGGCAGGAAGCAGCTTTAAGCTTTCAAGAGGAAAAAAACAGCGGAGAA
The DNA here is from genome assembly GCA_934702115.1 of uncultured Eubacteriales bacterium. Taxonomy (GTDB): domain Bacteria; phylum Bacillota; class Clostridia; order Oscillospirales; family Acutalibacteraceae; genus UMGS1491. Next base: position 31,535 of record CAKUYF010000002.1, read on the forward strand.
TACGGATGCCGTCAATCTCAACTGTGTTCCGATGGTTTGAAAATAAGATTACAATCCCAAAAAGAAAAAATTATTCACAAAAAAAATTTTTCCGTTATTCTTATAACT
>CAKUYF010000003.1 GCA_934702115.1 uncultured Eubacteriales bacterium
CTGTTGCTCCGGCTATAAGTAAATGAGGCATTTTAGCAAGATCTGCTACAACTACTTCCCCCGATATATCCTTTCCAAGTACTACAGTTAATTTACTTTTTGAGGATTTAAAAGCATTAGACATAATTAACTCTCTCATATTTACAATGCTTATAAATTTATTTGGAATTTCTACTCCTACAGCTGCTTTTCCCGGAATAGGAGCTTCTATACGCACTCCTGCGGCTGCTAAATTTAAAGCAATATCGTCAGCGAGAGTAGTGATTTTACTTATTTTTACGCCTGCTGCAGGTTGAAGTTCGTATCTTGTTACAGCAGGTCCTCTGCTTATATCTACTATTTTTGTTTGAACATTAAAGCTTTTCAAAGTATTTACTAGCAAAGTACCATTATTGTTAAGCTCGGAGCTTATATCATCTTCTTTAGGATTTATAGATTTGTTTAAAAGTTCAAGAGGAGGAAATTCGTAATTATCGTCATCTTTGATTTGTTTCATAGAAATATCAGCTTCGAAGTCAGAATTATTTACTTTTGTGTTGTCCTCTATATTTTCTTCAGGCGTTGCCAAATTATTTTTTACTTTAGATAGAAATTTTTCTGTTACTTTAGCAATATCCTCAATTTCAGATTTTTCAGTATTTTCATTATTGGAGGAAGGAAGATTAAATAATTTATTAATAATTTTTCCTTTATTTTTTTCTTTTGAAAATTTATCCGGGCTTTCATAATTGTTTGCTTCGGGAATGTTCTTCACAGACAAATTTATTTTTCTATCTTCAATCTTATTTTTTATTGTTTTAGCGGGTTTAAGTAATAAATTAAAGAGTTGAATGAGGGTAGTGCGCGTAGCTATCATGGTGCAAATAAATAAAATTAAAATATTGCTTATTCTTGCGCCTAATATTCCAAAAGCCCAAACCAATAAGGCTCCTATAAAAGCTCCTATGATACCCGGTCCGCTGCTTATAGAGGATGTCTTGCAGCAATCGAATATATACTTTAACCAATGTGGAGGTTGATTTGAAGTCAATTTACTTGAAAATACGTAAAAAAGCGAGCATGCGAACATAATTGGTAAAACTGAAATTAATATGTTTGATTTTACGTTATCCAAACTTTTTTTGTTGGCAATTTTAATTGATATGTAGCCTATGATGAAAGGCAAGAAAATGGAAGTAATCCCAAATACATTTAATATGATACTGTGAATAGAATTCCAAAGATTTTCTCCCGGAATTATTATTAAGAAAAGCATGAATATAGAAAGAGTAAATATTAGTATAGATTTAACTGAGCTTTCAATATTTAAAAAAGCACCTTGTTGCTGTGGCGGTTGGTAAGTTTCTTTATTTTTATAGGTCTTTTTTTTAGCTTTAAATGGCTTTTTTTGCAATTTTATTCCTCCCATTGAAAGTACCTTAATCCTTATATGGCAGTTCCTGTAAATACATTAAATCCTAAGATTTTCTCTATAATCCCTACTACTAAAGTTCCTGCTCCCACAATAAAAGTATATACTACGAAAATCATCATTTTATCAGTTTTAAGGAGCCATTTAAAAATTTTGATTGATAAAAATCCTACAACAGCAGAAACGATCATACCTATAACCAACGGAGTGGTTTCGATAGAGGAAAAGGCATTTTCTTGAAATGCGTCTTTTAATTCCAGAGCTGCAGCTGCAATTATGGCTGGTATACCTAGAATAAAAGAGTAATCTAGAGCGTCTTGTTTACTAATTCCCCTCATTAAGCCTACGGAAAGAGTTGATCCGGATCTTGATATTCCCGGGAATATTGCTGCTATAAGTTGAGTAACTCCTATCCATAAAGCGTCTAAGAAGCTTATTTTGCTTTTACCGTCGCATATAGCATTTTTATGATGTGAACTATATTTAATATTTTTGAAGGTAGAGCGATGTTTAACATGAATTCCTTTATTAATTAAAATACTTGTTGCTATAAGTGATATTCCGACAATTATAATATTTTTTTCATTTGATAATTCTTCAGCTACTTGTTTTACATTGCTTGAAATTCCCGGTAGAGGTAGGAAAAGTAAAAACAAAGGAGTAAGACCTATAATTATATTTAGTACCATTTGTTCGTTTTTGTTAATTTTTTTAAGATTCAGTTTACCGGTGCAAGTTTTTGCGATGAGTGTGAAAGAAGCACCTATTAAGCTTAATACAGTTTTGTAGTAAACTGCCAAGACGGCGATGAGTGTTCCTATATGGAGCATAACATTGAAAAATAAATTATTTTCTTTAACTCCTAAAATATGTTGTGAAATTAATAAATGACCGCTACTGGAAACGGGTAAAAATTCGGTAATTCCTTGGACTATTCCTTGTACAACAGCTTCAAAAACATTCATTGTTTTGTTACCTCTCATCTTAATTTAGTTAGTTTTTAGATATTATACCTATTAATATGCTTAACAAAAAAATTATAGCAGATTCAAACGCAAAATTACATAAGCTTAATTCTGAGTTTAAATCTACTGATTATTTTTATTATTAATTAGGTAATTTTATTTGAAAGCTTGAGTGTGTAATTGTTTTATTGTTTTTTAGAAGGCTTTTTAGATTTATCTTTTTTTAGACTATAAAGGCATTCCAAGGCTTCGGAAAGTGTACCGCACCTATCTATTAATCCTTCTTTTACGGCATCTTGACCTTCAATAATGCTGCCAATATCAAGTGCCATTTCTTCAGTATTCATGCAAAGTTCATAAAATCTTTCTTTAGACATTTTAGAGTTAGACACAACGAAATTAGCGATTCTTTCTTGCATACGTTTAAAGTACTCATATGATTGGGGAGCTCCGACAGTCATTCCTGTGGTTCTAACGGGATGAATAGTCATGGTAGCGGAGTTTGCGATGAAAGATACATCTGTACAAACAGCAAGAGGTACGCCAATAGAGTGTCCTCCTCCTATGACCATAGATACACTAGGTTTATTCATGCCGGCAATTAGTTCAGCTATAGCGAGTCCGGCTTCAATATCTCCTCCTACTGTGTTCAGAAGTAATAATAGACCGTCTATTTGGGGGTCTTCTTCTATTGCCACCAACTCCGGAATAACATGTTCATACTTAGTAGTTTTATTTTCGGGCGGTAGATAAGTATGGCCTTCGATTTGTCCAATAATGGTTAAGCAATAGATCTTTTTATTACTTGAGCCTGTAATGACAGAACCGATGTTTTGAATTCTTTCATATTGTTTTTCACTGCCTGACGGAGCTTTTTCGTTCGATAAATTCCCTTCATTTTCCTTTTTCCCTGAATTAAATTTAATGTTTTTACTTTCCATTTTTACACCTCTTATAATTAAATAATTATATTGAATAAAATTAGTTGATTTATTAATATAAATAGAATTTTTCATGGATAAAAATTATTATTATATCTAATGTTGACTAATTAATGCTTTTGTAATAGAATTATTCACAGAATAGAGAGATTTATTCTATTAGATTTTAGTTTTTTGAATTATTTTTGGATGTATTGGTAAATTTTATTTTAAAAGTGTGGTAGTTTTTTTGGGAGGTGAAATAAGTAATATTGAAAATTTAAAATAGGTTAGCTGTTTAAAGATAAAATACAAAATAAAGGATTTGCAATATTCTAAATATCGTTCTAGGATTATTTAAATTAGAGATTGGAATGTATTTAATATGATGGAGGTATAATCATGAAAAAATTACAATATACAATTTTAAGTGGATTAATAGCGTGCTCTCTTTGTGCATGCGGGCAACAAACCAATAATAGCAATAATAACCAGTCAAATCAAAATGAAAATTCAACTACTTCTACGACTGAACAGAAAGTTCAAAAGAATTCTGTAGCCTATCATACTCCTGAAGCAATAAAAAATAGAGGAGAATTGATAGTAGGAGTGAGGGGTGGAAGCTATGAATTTTTTAAAGATAAAGACGGTAAAGAAGTGGGATATGAAGTAGATTTAGCTAATGCAATTGCAAAAGATATCGGGGAAAATGTAAAGGTTAAGTATGTTGAGAGTTCGGTAGAAAATATGCTTAATTCTTTGGCCGCAGGTGACATTGATATTGCGTTGGCATCACTTGAATCCAGTTCTGAGCTCAAAGAAAGATTCACACTCAGTAAATCTTATTGGCCTTGGGAAACAGGGTATGCCTCAGTTTTTATACTTAGTACCAATAAAGAAAAGTATAATAATTTAAATGAATTATCTAAAAATAAAATAGCTGTTGTAAAGGGAACATTGCAAGAAGAACTGGTAGAGATGTATGCTCCCGAGGCCGAGCGAATTGTATGCGAGGACATAAATGAATGTGTTAACAAGCTTATTGCAGGTGAAGCAGGAGCAATAGCGGCGGACGATTCAGACATGTCAGAAACATTATCTAATAAATCAGAAGTGATTAAAAGTAGTATTACTATACCGGAAAGTCCAGAGGATCAAGGATTATTTATAGCTATGATGAAAGGCGCATCGGAACTCCAAGGATCAATTAACAAAACAATATCTACACGTCGTGAAAGCGGAGAATTGGAAAGTTGGATTTCCAAGGCTTGGGCAGATTCTATAAAATTAATTTCTGATAGCGAGGTATCTGAAACTCAACAAGAGGAAAATAAATGATGTTAAAAGACTATTGACAAATACTAAAGATTTTGGTAGAATAAAATAGTTGTAGATAACTTTTATAGTTAGATTATTAAGTAAATATATACCAATGAAATTAATTATGAATTAGGGGGAAGTATGATGAATTTTGAGAAATTATATAAGAATAAAGAACTTAGATCTAAATTGTTAAATGAAACCTCAAATTTAGAAGGATTGTATGAAATTTGCGCTAAGGCAGATTCAAATCTTACACCTAGCGAGTTTGAAAAATTTGTTTCTGATTTTTATCAAAAAGCAGTTGATCATCCGCAAGAAGTAGCAGATGGACAATTGTCGCTTATAGCTGGAGGACGTATGGGAGACAGAAGTATAGACAAAAAAATAGCTTCAATAATACTTGGGGGGTTGGCTTTAGGTTCAGGCGTAGGAGTGAACGGAACTCCAAAGGCAAGTGCGTATGAACCCTATAAATTTTTCAAGATATATAATGATAAAGATGTATCAGATGTATCTAAGGAAGCTAAGTCACTGTTTAAAGAATGCAAAGAAAAGATCGAGAATCTACAGGATTCTGAAAGTATTGTCAAGTTTTCAAACGAAATAGAAGACTTGAAAAAAGAATCTGGAAAAAGATTTAGTTTACAAAGAAATGCTTATTATAACTACACTCAGATAATTGAAGCTTTAAAATCATTGGAAAACAAAATTGATATAAAATTAAGAGTGGAAGAGAAGAAGAGAGTCGAAGACCAAGAAAGACAACGTCTTTTAGAAGCCCAGAAGGAAAAAGATTTTAAAGAGCAGGAAGAAAAACGAAAAAAGGATCAAAAGCATGAATTTGATTCAAGAAAAGATGCTATACTCAAAAATTTTGAGGGTTTAAAACGCCAGGTAGAGTTGGCTTTGAGTTTAATAGAAGACAGATCAGCTTTTGAACCTACTGCGAAAACTTTGAGATCAGATATTGATGTTGAAGTAAATAAGATGGATAAGATTAATTTTGATGAAAGTTTTTATACTGAAGATATATCCGAGTTTTCAGGTAAATTAGATAATCTTTTTAAAGATGTAAACTCTAGTTTAGAAGTTTTAGAGTCAAGGGTTAATAAATTGAGTGCAGATATTCAAAAAGTAAAAAGTGATTTTGAACATCAGTTGATAGAGTTAGCAAGAGATGAAATGAATGCAAGAGTAAATGAATATGAAAGAAGAATTATTGATGAATTTTCGGCTCAGGGTATTGAAGGACCTGTGGGAGATTCAATAAGAGAAATGGGAAATGAGCTTTCTGCGGCAAATGGCAGGCTTGGCGATAGCGTAGCAAGAATGACCAATATAGATGAAAAAGTAGCACTTGAAACTGAGTTTAGATTGTTTGATGGAAAATACAATCGCATGTATGAGCGTAAAAAGAAAAAGGTTGAAGATTATTTAAGAGAACGTAGAAAAGAAATAAATCTTGAGAACTTGCATAACTTTGATGCTCAACTTGAGTTGCTGCGTTGTGGAGATCTTGAACTGAGTGATGTAGTTGGGGGATATCAGAGCGTTATTAGTAAAATGGAGAACCTTATTGATACTCATGCTCAACGTCATCGTACGGGTAAAGGTGTTCCTTCCAAGGGCATGATTCTTTATGGCGAACCCGGAACAGGCAAGACTTCTTTGGTAAGAGCGGTTGCAGCGTCTAAAAAATTGAATTTGGTAACTTTGAAGCGTCGTACTGATGGAAGTGATATGAGAAACGAAATCAAAGCACGTTTCGATGAAGCTAAAACATTAACTGATAATGGTAAAAATACTGTAGTACTTCTTGTTGATGAAATAGACGCATTAGGATCTATAAGAATACCGGGAGAAACTGATAAAGAAACCGTAGCATTGTTGGCAGAAATAGATGCTCTTAAGCCTTCCGATAATGTAGTAGTAATAGCTACAACTAACCTGTTGAGTTCTGTGGATGGAGCAATTAAGCGCTCTGGACGTCTAGAAGAACCTTGTGAAGTAGCACGCCCAAGAGAAGAAGAAATATTAGATATATTAAAGATTTCTCTTAAAGGTTATAAATTAGAAGATGGCGTTACACTTGATGACTTTGTAGCAAGTTTTGTAAGCAGTTTAAGAGGATGTTGTGGTGCAGATGTAAAACGTGTTGCCGAAAAAGCTGTTCAAACAAAGATTAAGTTTATGAAAGAGCCACGTTTAAGCGATATCACTATTACAAAAGGCGATATTGAAATGGCAATCAAATCCTTGAATATTCGTCAATCTTAAGCTTCGACAATTTGAATTATAAAAAATTAAATAGAATCTCTTAAGTAAATATACTTAGGAGATTTTTGTATTGAATGTATATTGAAAAAATTTTAATAATATTGACATTTATTTTTTATACTTCGTTTTTGAAAATAATATGTATTTTTTTAGTGGACTTTGATATAATTATAAAATAAAAAGGGCACGTATAAATTTGCAATTTTAATGCAGTTTTTTAACTTTAAAAATTATAATATAAAATTTCAAGATATATATTTATGAATTATATAGATATTTTAAAATCATGAAGTTTTTATCCAAATTTTATATAATTTTGAAAGGAGATTGTAGTAATGAAAAGTAAAAGCATCTTAAAGAATAGTACTTTTCTACTGGTGTTAGGGTTGGTATTTGGGATAGTTTTTGGATTTATTATGAAGGCACTTCCAAGTTATTTTTATGTGGATGATATAATTATGAATGGCGTAATGAGGCTTTTGGGGACTGGATTTATTAATCTTATAAAAATGACAGTTATTCCTTTGGTTTTTGTATCATTAATATGTGGCCTCTCTTCATTTGGTGATACTAAAAAACTAGGTATAATAGGATTAAAAACGATTTTACTTTTCTTATTTTCTACTATAGGAGCTATTATTATATCAATTATATGTGCAAGTATTTTTAAACCTGGAGTTGGACTAAATTGTGATCTTTCTTCTGCTTCTACATATGCACCTCCTGAAGTTAAAAACATAGTAGATATATTTTTAGACATTATTCCTATTAATCCTGTAAAGTCCATGTCAAAAGGTAATTTATTACAAGTGTTGGTTTTTGCGGTATTCTTTGGAGTTTCAATAGGAATGGTTGGGGAAAAAGCTAAACAATTAGTTAACATATTTGAGATAATTAATGATTGTATGATGAAGATAGTATCTATGATAATGAGCATTGCACCTATAGGAGTTTTTGCTTTAATATCTATTACAGTTTACTCAACAGGTATGGATTCTTTAATAGGAATTCTAAAAATGATTTTAGTCGTAGCGGGTGCTTTAGTAATTCATACTGTTTTGATTTACGGAGGTATGCTAAAGTTTGGTAGTAAATTATCTTTGGTTAAATTTTTCAAAAAATATGCAAGAGTAGCGGGAGTAACTTTTTCCACTGCGTCTAGTAATGCTGCTTTGCCGGCAAGTATGCAAATGATGAGGGACATTGGAGTAGAACATTCAGTATATCAATTTGTACTTCCGATAGGGGCCACGGTAAATATGGCAGGAACAGCGATAGTTCAGGGAGTAACTGCAGTTTTTATATCTCAAGCTTATGGTATAGAATTGAGTTTTCAATCAATGGTAACAATAGTTATAAGTGCCGTACTCGCTTCGATAGGCACGGCTGGAGTTCCGGGAGTTGGTATGATAATGATGGCCATGGTTCTTGAATCAGCGGGATTACCAGTTCAGGGTATTGCCCTTGTGATTGGTGTAGATCGTATATTAGATATGATGAGGACTACCGTTAATGTATTGGGAGATTGCGTATGCTGTGCAGTTGTTGCAAAGAGTGAGAATATGATTGAGCTTGAAAAGTATAATTCTGTTTAGAACTATTTAAAGTAAAGATATATAATATAAAGGTAAATTTAGTTTGATACAATTTACTTTTTGGGTGTTTGTGGTAATATAGAAATAAAAAGTTAATTTTCAGAAAGTTGGAATGACATATGAAAAATGGGTTGGAATTGTTTGGCAGTATGGTATTCAATAACAGAGCTATGAAAGAATTATTACCTTCTAAAGTATATATTAGTCTTAAAAATTCTATTAATAATAATGAGCCAATAGATCCTGAAATGGCGGAAGCTATTGCACATGCAATGAAGGTTTGGGCAATAGAAAAAGGTGCTACACATTTTACGCATTGGTTTCAACCCTTAACGGAAATTACTGCAGAAAAGCATAATAGCTTTTTGGATATTTCTCCTGAGGGAAATGTAGAAACAAATTTTTCCGTAAGAGAATTAGTGAAAGGTGAGTCAGATGCTTCCAGCTTTCCTTCTGGAGGACTTCGTGCTACATTTGAAGCAAGAGGTTACACATCTTGGGATCCGACATCTTTTGCATTTGTTAAGAATCATTCGCTTTATATTCCATCCTTTTTCTGTTCGTATAGCGGGGAAGTTCTGGACGAAAAGACTCCGCTTTTGAAGTCTATGTATGCTTTAAATAAGCAATCTTTAAGGATTTTGAAAATTCTTGGTAATGATAAAGTTACAAAGGTTACTCCTTGCACGGGAGCTGAGCAAGAATATTTTTTAATTGATAAAGAGTTTTACACTAAACGCCAAGACATTCTAACATGTGGACGTACTTTATTTGGGGCTAAGCCAGTTAAATCTCAAGATATTTCTAACCATTATTTTGCTGCTCTTAAGCCTAAAATTGCAGATTTCATGCAAGAATTAGATGAAGAACTGTGGAAACTGGGGATCCCTTCAAAAACGAAGCATAATGAAGTAGCTCCCGCACAGCATGAGGTAGCTCAGATTTACACTTATTCCAACATTGCTGCAGATCAAAATCATCTTATTATGGAAACTTTAAGGGTTGTTGCAGAACGCCATAATTTGGTATGTTTGCTTCATGAAAAGCCGTTTGATAAAATAAACGGAAGTGGTAAGCATAATAATTGGTCGTTGGTATCAAACAGAGGTATAAATTTATTGGAACCGGGTAAATCTCCTCAAGACAATATTCAATTTTTAATTTTCCTGTGTGCAATGATAAAGGCAGTAGATGAATACTCTGATCTTTTAAGAATTTCCGCTTCATCTCCAAGTAATGACTGTAGATTAGGTGGACACGAAGCTCCTCCTGCAATTATTTCAGTTTATTTGGGAGAGGAAATAATGGCGGTTTTAGAAGCTTTGGAGGCAGGTGAGGTATATACATGCAAAAGAAAAGGAAATTTCGAAATAGGGCTTAATGTCTTTTCTAATTTTCCTTGTGATACTTCCGATAGAAACAGAACTTCACCTTTTGCATTTACTGGAAATAAGTTTGAGTTTAGGATGGTAGGGTCAAGCCAGTCTGTAGCGGTTCCGAATATGATTTTAAATACGATAGCTGCTCAAGCCTTAAAAGAGTTTGCAGATGAACTTGAGAATTCTTCAAATCTGGCTTTAAGTTTAAATGCTTTACTTGTTAGGACAATAAAAAAACATAAACGAGTAATATTTAACGGTAATAGCTATTCAGAGAAATGGGAACTGGAAGCGAAAAAACGTGGGCTTTATAATCTTAAAACTACAGTAGATGCTCTTAATCATTTTCTAGATGAAAAGAATATTAATTTATTTGAAACTCATGGAGTACTTTCTAAGAAGGAAATGATATCTCGTTATGAGGTACACATGAAAAATTACTGTAATGTAATTCATATAGAAGCTCAAACAATGATTAGTATTATTAAAAGAGATATATTACCGGCAGTAAGTAGATACACTAAAGAATTAAGTGAAACTATAAATTTAAAATCGCAGTTAAATGGGATTGCTTATGAATATGAGCTTGAAAGTTTAGAAAAACTTTCTCGTCTCTTGTCGCAGCTGCATATAAAAGTTAGTGAACTTATAGTTCAAGATGAAAAGGCTCACAGCATGATTGATACAAAAATCAGTGCTAATAGTTATAAAGATATAGTCATAAAAATTATGAGTGAAGCACGTAGTCTTGTGGATAAAATGGAGCTTAAGATGCCAAAGGATTATTGGCCATATCCGACTTATCAAGATATATTGTTTAGTATATAGAAAATAAAATTAAAAACTTATTTTCTAACCATATAACTGAACTTTGCAATTAAATTCTCTTCTTATTTTAAAGGGAGGAGAATATTTTTAATTAACCTTAATTATTAAGATATAAGAAAACAGAATTTCAACAAATTTCGATTAAATTTGACAAATTTTATTTGGTTATTTTGAAATATAGGGTAATTTTAAGGAAATTAGGTAATGTTCTGTATTTAATTTTGGAAATAGCGGGGATTTCCTTGATAAATTTATAAATAGTGGTATAATGATTAATATAAGACTGATAAACAGGAGTTAAAGGGAAGATAAGCTATTATGAATGTTTGATATTAAAAATAATTTGACGCTTTAAGTTTTATATAAATATACGATTATAGTTTATTCTATAAATATTTTAAATAGGGGAGTGATCGAGTGCTAGACACTCAGCCACAAAAATTTAACAAGTTCCAAGAGTATATCTTTCCGATTTACAAACATGAGCTTAAAAAGTTTGTACCTATGAGTTTTCTTATGTTTTGCATACTTTTTGTATATGCATTAGCGAATGGACTTAAAGATATTTTTATTTTATACAATACTAATTTATGGGTTGGCGCCCGCCCTGAAGAGACAACAAGTCTAATAAGTGCAATTAAACTATGGTATGTTTTGCCAAGTGCTGTAGTTGCAGTTATAGTTTTTACAGCCTTGTTGAATAAATTTGGTCCTGACAAAACTTTTAATATAACGGTTGTAGGATTTATAATATTTTATGCACTATATGGATTTGTTCTTTATCCCAACTCTGATAGTTTAATTCTTTCTGAAGAGAAAATTACAGAAATGGTGCAAGGAGTGCCCATATTTTTTAGAACGTTTATCACGTGTTTTGCGAATTGGCCTTTTGTAGCTTTCTATGTAATTTCCGAGCTATGGGGAAGTATAATGATATCCTCTCTTTTCTGGCAATTTGCAAACAGAGTAACTCTTAAACATGAAGTTACTAGATTTTTTGGTTTATTTTCTTTAGTTTCTAGTGTAGGAACTGTTATTGCCGGAAGTACGATTATGAATTATGCGCTTAATTTAGACGTTCATCGCGTTAAGGTTCTAATGGCAGGTATTTTAATTACAAGTACTATAATACTTATAATTTATGCTTACATAAATAAACTGGTGGCCAAGGATGTTCGTATTTATCAAGCAGAGCATTCGCCCCGGGGTAGTTCAAATAAGAAGAAAGTCAGTGCATTGGAAGGTATAAAAATTTTATTTAAAAATCCTTATTTAATGCTTGTTTCGGTACTTATTCTTTCGTATGGAATAGCAATAAACTTTTCTGAAATATTAATGAAAGCCGGAATGAAAGAAGCGTTTGACAAATCACAATATGCTAAGATGCAAGGGATGCTTTCTGTATTTACAGGTATATTTGCGAGTGTAGTAGTTTTAATTAGTGCAAATATTTTAAGGAAATTTTCATGGAAAGTAAGTGCTTTAGTTACACCTTTGACGTTTTTAATAGTGGGCGGAATATTTTTATCTCTTGTGCTTTATAAGCAGTTTGTAAGTGCTACCTTATTTGGGATGTCAACTGTTACTTTATCTGCTTGGGTAGGAATAATTCACGACGCTTTAGTAAGGAGTGTAAAATATTCTTTGTTTGACACTACCAAAAGTATGGCTTATATTCCACTTGATGAAGATACTAAAACAAAGGGACAAGCTGCTGTAGAAATGATAGGTGGACGTGCCGGTAAAGCTGGGTCTTCGGCTGTGCAACAGATTATGATTTCATTCCCTAGAACATTGGTTACGACCACAGGTACCGTTGGAGGCGTATTAGCATATAGTCCGGTGATAATAGCAGTATTCTTTGCAACCGTTATAACGTGGACATTTGCAGTACTTAGACTTAATGTAAGGTATGAGGAAAAAATAAAGCAGTTAAGTTGTGAGGCGGCATAAAAACTTAGAATAGTTTATATTTATGAGGATATTAAGATCAAATATCCTCATTTTTCTTTTTTATCTAAGGATTAATGTTAAAGCCTTGAAATCCCATTATAGTTATATCGTCGGATCTATTAGTTGTTTGAGTGAAAATCTTGATTTCTTTTTGAATTTTTAATATTAATTGTTCCATTTTTAAATTTTTATTTGCAGACTCTAAAATAATTTCTTGCAATTTTTTTTCAGAAAAGAGTTTTCCTTGAGTATTTGTAGCTTCTGTTACACCGTCAGTATAAAAGATTAGAAAGTCTTTAGATTTTAGGTAAGTTTCATTTTGAATATAATGAATTTTTGGCATAGCTCCCAGTATAAATCCGTGTGGTTTTGAAATTAAAGTACATTCTTTTTCTAAATGTTTATATAGTATAGGAGGATTATGCCCAGCGTTTCCGTAAACAAATTTTCCCGTTTTAATATTGATTATACCGATAAAGCATGTAACGAACATACCTGCATCATTGTTTTCACAAAGGCTTTTATTTACAACTTCAAACACTTTAGCTGGAGAATTGCCGTTTTGTAGTTCATTTTTAATAAGTATTTTTGCAATAACCATGAAGAGGGCAGCGGAAATTCCTTTATCGGAGACGTCTGCAATAACCATAGCAAGATTGTTTTCGTCCAAAAAGAAAAAGTCGTAAAAATCTCCACCAACTTCTCGTGCAGGGTCCATAATAGCATAAATATCTATATCTTTTCGGTCGGGGAAAGCAGGGAATATACAAGGGAGCATACTTCTTTGTATTTTTTTAGCAATTCTAAGCTCACTATGTATTTTTTCTTTTTCAGCAGTAGTTTTAGCAAGATCTTGTACATATTTTTCTAGATTTTCTGTCATTTTGTTAAATGAGGAAGCTAACTGACCGATTTCATCGTTTGATTCTACAGAAATTCGAAGTGAAAAATTCCCCTTTCCGATTTTTTCAGTTTTTTTACTAAGTTCCATAATCGGATTGCTTATACTTTTTGACAATTTTAATCCTGTAAAGTACATTATGAATATACATAAACATAGTACTATTAAGAATTGAGTAACAATATAAGTTAAGTCGCTTTTAAGAGTGGACTCAGTATTAACAGTTGAATTTTGAATTAAATTTTCGATATGTTTTATAGGTTTTATTATTTCATCATTTTCAATTAAAGTTACAAGTATCCAAGAATTTGTAGATAGAGGATTATATGCAGCGTAATAGTCTTTATTGTTTATTTGAGTATTAAAAACTCCTGTTTTGGTTGAAAGAATTTTTTCAATTATTTGGTTATCTAGTTTTAATGATTTCTCATCGGTAAGTCCTGTATTTGTTTTAGGATTATAGTATTCAGGATGGATTACAGTATTTCCTTGATTATCAATTATAAAGCTGTAACCTGTTTGACCGAGTTTTATATTTGTTACGTGCTGGGTTATTTCATCTAGGTACATATCTATTGCTGCAACACCTAAAATTTTACCATTACTATCGGAAATAGCTTTGGAGCAAGTTATACATAGTTTTCCTGTAGATTCAGCTATATAAGAGCTTTGCCATACGGCAGAATTTTTTCCTGAATTTTTTGCTTCAATTGCTGAAGTATACCATGGTCTAAGGCGTGGATCGTACTTACGGTTAGAGTTATCACATGAATATTTATAAAGTATACCATTTTCTGTACCAAAATAAATGCTTGAAACGGAAGCATTGCTTTTAAAAAGAGGTTCGGAAATATATTTTAAATTACTTAATAAAATTAGTTCATTTTTTATCGGATTAGGAGGAGCATTTTTAGATACCACCGAATAACTGTTAAGCATGATATTTCTTTGTTCATCATTTAATTGTTTCCAACTATTTGTATCTGTAGAGTAAATTTTATCGGTGTACTTTGTATATTCGGGGAAATTATAGGCAAGAAGATGAAAATTATCCGACTGTAAATAGGAATTATCTATTGCGAAAGCTTTTGCGTTTGCGGTGTTTCTGTTATTAGGATCACAGGCAGTAGAGAGTTCGGGCAACGGAAGTACGTTACCGGTTAGAACGTTTTTATCTTGGTACAAATTTTCGATTCCGTTACAGAATGCATTTAGCTGATTGTTTATTTCTTCAAACAATGCGTTAGAAAGGTTTGTGGAAGAATAAGCTAAAGCCTTAAGGTATTCTTCAGATTGATCTTTAAGGCAATTTTCTCCTATGTCTAATGATTCGTCAGATAGCTTATTTAGTTCACTAAGTGAGTAATTAGCCATTTGGGTTATACTGAAATAGGAAAGAGTTCCTATTATTAGTTGAGTTAATACTAGCAGCAAGGTAGTTACTATAAGTATTTTTTTTTCTATTTTTAAGTTTTTTATGAACGATTTTAGCATTATAATATCCTCCCATTAAGTTTTGGCATATATGTGCACAAAAATATAGGAAGATTATATCATAAATTTTATTAAAATCATAGTTTTTTAGAGGTTATATTGTTTAAATGTAATATAAAATTTTATATCATATCTTTATGTTTTAAAATAAGCCAAGTTATGAACATTGACAGACCTATTAACAAAAAGGGGAACCACCAGTTGTCCATAAAGGGTATACCGGGGTTATTCATCCCGTAAATTCCTGAGACTATAGTTGGCATGGACAGTATAAGAGTTATGGACGCTAGAACTTTCATAACTACGTTTAAATTATTAGAAATAAGAGAGGAAAAAGCGTCCATAGAGCTTGAAAGTATATTTAAATATATTTCTGACATTTCCGCAGCTTGCTTTATTTCTATCATTATATCTTCTAATAGATCAGCTTCTTCTTCGCCTAATTCTACGTGTTTTCCTCTTGAAAGTTTTCTAAGCATTCCGCTAATAGATTTTAAAGATGCAGAGAAATAAACCAAAGATTTTTCTATTTCAAGAAGCTGTACCAATTCTTCATTTTGCATTGATTTTTTTAATTCTTCTTCTACATGTTCTGTAATTTTATTAATTTGTGTGAGATATTGAAGGTATTTACCGGCCATACGAAGCATTATTTGCAAAGCAAACCGAGTCTTATTTTCAGGGTAAGCTGCCCTTATAAGTCCTTCAGAGAATTCTTCAATTATAGAGTTTTCTTTTAATGATATTGTAACTATATTTTTTGGAGTTATTATTATACTTATAGGATTTGTATAGTAAGTGAAGTTTTTTCCGCTTTTATTTACTACAGGGCTATCCATTATCATAAGTGTGCAATCTCCTTCACGATCTACGTGAGAAGATTCTTCTTCATCAAGTGAAGCTTTTAGCAAGTCAGGATCTATACCAACATCGGACATAAGATAGTTTATTTCTTTTTCAGTAGGAGCGGTGCAGTTAATCCAACATTCAGATTCAAAGTTTTCCAATGTATTTATACGTCCATTAATAGTTTTGTGGTATTTGATCATACTTACGTCATCTCCTTTCGTAAGATAATTACATATAGCTTTATATAATTAGTTTTCAAAGTGCTTATATTTTTATTTTATCATAATTTAATGCAATTTGACAGGTTTTATGTAATAGAATTTCGAAGGAATGTCGAAATATGTTTTATTTAATTTTTTAAATTAATGGTTCGTTGTGGTTACAAATGAATATAGCATTTTTTAGAGAGTGTATTAAACTCAACTCTGTAACTTTAAAATTATATTTTTATTGATTATCTTTATTCTGTACAGAAAGATATGTACTTTCGGCAGTGTACAGTATGATAATATTTTTTGTCGTTTGTAGGGTTAAAAATTTTAATTTTATTGATTAACCATTGTAATTGAATTTGAATTATGTTAAAATAAAAGAAAAGAGGGTGGTAATATGATGAGAAAGAAATTTAAATATATATGTTCAGTTTTTTTAGCTACTTTGTTGCTTTCTGGCTCTTGCCGTGCATTAAACAAGGAAGACGTAAGTAAGTTTTTAACCGTGGGTATTGTAGGTACAGGAATAATTTTATTTACTATTGACTGTCTACAGGGAGGGAAAAAATCAAATCAAAAAGACGATATTACCCCTTCAAATGCTTTAAAAAACGAAGTACCTAAAAATGAAAACCTCAATGAATTTACAAAAAGAGAGCTTTTGTGGATAAAATTATTATCAGGAGAAGCTTTAACCGATAAGGAAAAAACTGAAGGTAATTTTAGATATAAGAGCTGTAAACAATTCAGGGACGATAGCGACGAGAATCTAGAATGTTATCATGACTACATTCAGTTGCTTTTCCCCAGTGAAGAACCCTCCGGTTTTGAAAATAAAGATCTTTATATATCGAAAAAGTCGCATGTTTGGAAAAATTATCTAAAGTCTAATCCAGAAGTATTAAGAAAGATTCAAAATACTATGGTTGAAAATTGCACTCGTATGATGAAATTTTGGAAATTATCTACTATGAGCCCCTCTGACCATAATCTCTTAAGAATAACTAGAGTTTTAAAATCGTTAAAATTGTTCGGACTTGAAGAAAAATACAACGAACTGAGAAGAAAATTAGAAAGTGTTTTTGGAAATACAAAGTCATGTAAAAAAAATGGGTTCAAGGAGACAGTAAAATTCTGGGAGAGTACAGCAATAATTAAATCTCTTGTTAAATGAGGCTGTATTTGTGATGGTGAAAATCTTTATTTAATATTTTATAATATAAATAAGTTCTTTGAAAAAATTTTATATCTGATTGGTTTAGTAACTGAATACAAAGCTAAAATTTTCAAATATATCTATTCAATATAATACTAGTATGATATAATAAAGATGAGTAAACTAGGCAGTCGCGTATAACATTTGTTATATGAGGAAAGTCCGAACTCCATAGAGCAGGTTAACGGTTAACAACCGCCGAGGGTGACCTTAGGGAAAGTGCAACAGAAATATACCGCCTTAGAAAGTAATTATACTTTTCTAGGTAAGGATGGAAAGGCGAGGTAAGAGCTCACCGGCGTTCAGGAGACTGGACGGCCATGCAAACCCTAACCGGAGCAACACCGTATGGTAAAATGTGTGCTTGCTCGGCACAAATAATAGGTGGCACCGAGCCGATGATGGTAACATCCGGCCCAGATAGATGATTGCCCACGACAAAATTCGGCTTATAGGTTTACTCATTTTATGTTAATTTTTTAAATTAATAGTTGACTTTCATTTTATATAGTAATATAATGCTACTGTGATAGCAAAGGGGTATAGCTCAGTTGGTAGAGCAGCGGTCTCCAAAACCGCGTGCCGAGGGTTCGAGTCCTTCTACCCCTGCCACTCCTTATAGGGTATAAGTTAAGTGGATTTTTGGGTTTAAAATTTTGCTGATATAGCTCAGTCGGTAGAGCACTTCCTTGGTAAGGAAGAGGTCACCGGTTCAAGTCCGGTTATCAGCTCCAAATAATAAGCATTCTTCTAGGGAGGATGAATTTTTTAAAGATATTCAATGTTTATTTCGTTGAGTATCTTTTATTTTATGTATTGAAGGGAAAATAAAATGAATAAAGAAATTTTAGCAAATGCGCCGGAGATCCTAAAAAAATTTTTGGGATATTTGCAAACAGTTAAGGGAAGATCTCTAAAAACTGTTGAAGAATATTTTTGCGATTTACGCACTTTTTTTCGTTATATGAAGATAAATAGAGGGGAAGTAACTAAAGAAGATGAGTTTAACCAAATTAAAATAGATGATATTAATATGAATTTTATAAGTACTATTACCTTGACTGATGTATTTGAGTATGTAAATTATTTAGCTGAGTATAGAAATAACAATGCTGCTTCACGTTCCCGAAAAGTTAGCAGTTTGCGTACATTTTTTAGATATCTTACTCATCAAGCTCAGTTATTGTCAACTAATCCTATAGAACAATTGGAAACGCCTAAGATACCTAAGTCTTTACCGAAATTTTTAACTTTAGAACAAAGCAAAAAATTATTGGAAGCAGTTATTAAACATGGTGGAAGCCATAAAGAAAGAGATTACTGCATTGTAACTTTATTTTTGAATTGTGGATTGAGGCTTTCAGAACTTTCGGGAATTAATATGAAAGATATTGGCGATAATTTTACTCTTAAAGTGAGAGGTAAGGGCAGTAAAGAAAGAATGATATATTTAAATGAAGCTTGTAAAGTAGCGCTGAAAGCTTATATGGCTGTGAGACCAAATGATAGAGTTAAAGACAGAAATGCTTTATTTATTAGTCGCCAAAATAATCGGTTAAGTATTAAAACAATTCAGTTTCTTTTGAATAATTATTTTGCTCGGGCAGGGCTTTCAGGTTATGGTTACTCTGCTCATAAGCTTAGACATACTGCTGCTACTTTAATGTATCAGCATGGAAATGTAGATATAAGAATATTAAAAGATATTTTGGGTCATGAAAATTTAGGTACTACTGAAATTTATACTCATCTTTCAAATAAACAGGTGCAAAATGCCTTGGAGTCTAATCCTTTAGCTTACATTCAGGAGCAATAATATTTATATAAAAATAAGCTATTGACAAATAGTTTTAGTTATTATATACTATAACCATCCTTTCAAGGGATAATTATTATTAAGGAGTGATATTTATGTTATTGGAAAATTCTGAAGCTAATTCAAATGAAAAATTGATTGATGATAAACCTAGAGCCTCAAAAATTCAAAAAGGAATGTTAGATATACTTAAAAGTAGTGATAGTTTTGAAGTTTCGGAAGGTTCTATTAGTAAGCAAATAAACGCAGATTATGACAATATTACCTCTAGATTGGACGAATACATTGATGGTAAAGAGAAGGGATCTGACATCAAAGCGTATAGAGAAGATATTATAAAACTTTATGAAAAGTTTGTTAAAAACGTTCTCAGCGGAAAATGGAAAAATTTCCAAGATGCTAGGTTGAAGTGTTTAAGTTTAACTCGTAAATTAAAAGATCAGGGTATGATCAAAGAGTAATTAATTTTATAAATTTCAAGTAACTATTTAAAGCGTGAGTTTTCTCACGCTTTTGGTTTTTGTATATAAAGTGTTATTCAAGAAATAAATGATCTTTCATTTAAAAGATTATATTAATTTACCAAGTAAGACTTAATTAAGGCTTTTAACAGTTCATATCTGTCAACTTTTTGTATCATTTTTCTGGCGTTAGCATGAGTGGTGATATAAGTGGGATCGCCGGATAATATGTATCCTGCTATTTGATTTATGGCATCATATCCTTTAGCCATAAGTGCATCATATACAGCTGTAATAGTCTTTTTTGTATCTTTATCAGTGTTTAAAAGAAAAGTTATTGTTTGATCTTTCATTTTTATCACCTCATAGTCTTATATTTCAAGGATTAGTTTTGATTACCATATAGTATTATGATAAAACTATTCAACATTACTTTCAAGGAATTTTTATATAATATCTTTTATAGCATTTAAAGCTAAAATATAACTATTTTTACCGAATCCTACAATTTGACCTACACATACGTCTGATATAACTGAATGACGTCTAAATTCTTCTCTAGCATAGATGTTTGTCATGTGAACCTCAATAAAAGGTATTCGAACGAAAGATAATGCATCTCTTAAAGAGTAGCTGTAATGGCTTAAAGCCCCGGCATTAATAATTCCGCCATCGAAATTATCTTTTGCACTATGAATTTTATCTATTAAAGCTCCTTCCCAATTAGTTTGAAATACTTCACAATTAAGACTTAAATTTTCTCCATGGAGTATAAGTTGGGATTTTATACTTTCTGCTGTTTCTTCTCCGTAAATTCCTTTTTCGCGTATACCTGTCATATTTAAATTTGGACCTAATAGAATTAAGACGTTTTTTTTCTTCATGAATTTTTTTCCTCCACTGAGTATTTAGAATATAAATTAGAAGATTTTAAGTTGTTTAAACGTAGCTTGGAATTAGAATATATTTTTTGTCTAATTGGTTTTTCCAAAATTCTTTTAAAACTCAGGAGAGGACTTTTATTTTCACTTATAGGATCTACAAGTATAGACCGAATATCAAATAGATTTGCAGCAAATATATCAGTAAATATTTGATCTCCTATCATAATAGTATTTTTAGGAGCACAGGATATTTTTTGAATAGCCTTATGAAGGCCTCTAGTCAAAGGCTTAAAACTCATTGATACCCAAGGAACTTCAATCAATTTAGCGAATTTTTCAACTCGAGATTTAAAGTTATTAGAAAGGAGCACTATTTTTACCCCTTCATTTTTAATTTTATCTACCCAATTTATTATATCTTTTCCGGGGAATTGAGTTTTAGGAGCTGCAAGGGTATCGTCGACATCGAGGATCAATCCTGTTACGTTTAGGAATTTAAGTAAAGAAGCGTCAACATCAGTTACTTTATGGGTGAAATAAGTAGGGAAAAGAATCAAAAGGCAAAACCTCCGTGGTAAATATATTAAGTGAGTTATGTTCTTTCCCCCTCAAGACTTTAATCCTGAGGGGGAGAATTAAGCAAGTATAAACTTTACCATCTACTACCATATTTGCCCATTTTTTTGTGCTTACGCGCTTCTTTAGACTTTTTCTTACGTTTTACAGAAGGTTTATCATAGGCTTCTCTTTTTCTAACTTCGGAAATAATTCCGGAACTTTGCTTCTTAAATTTTCTAAGTGCAATTTCTAAAGGATCATTTTTTTTGCTTGAAGATTTTGCGTTTGCATCATCTGTAAGCTGATCCTTTTGCTCTTTAGAAGGATTTATTTCATTAGATTTAAGGAAACCGTCTTTATTTAACTTGTTTTCTTTTATGGACTCTTGAATTTCCGCCACTTGCCTACCTCCCATCCGTACTAAAACAGGATTTGTATGCATTTAAGCAACAATAATTGAGTGAATAAGTAATTTTTAGTGATTAATGGACTTAAGATTACTGTTTGTTAAATACACGAAGATAATTATATAACATTTAAATGAGTATTGTCAAGATATACTATTTTTTTTACTAATTCTCACTACATAGTACTTTTTAGTATGAAAATAAATATTGTGGTAATATTTTTGTAGCTTTATTTTTGTTTACAGACATCTGATTAGAATATATAATTTGTAAGATATTTAGAGTAAGGGAAATATAATAATTTTTACTTATTATTAAAATTATTAATAAAAGTAAGCTTTGAGTTTAAACGGAGGATTTAAAAAAGTGGAAAAAGTATCAGTCATAGTACCTATTTTAAACGAAGAAAATTATATTCAGAGATTTCTTGATTCTATTTTGGATCAAGATTATCCGAGGGATTACTTGGAAGTTATTTTAGTAGATGGTGTTTCCGGCGATAATACTGTGAATTTAATAGAAACTTATACTGAAAAATACGATTTTATTAAGCTGATTACTAACGAAAAAAAGACTGTTCAATATGCTCTTAATTTAGGAATAGAGCATTCTTCGGGGGAATATATTGTCAGGATGGATGCACATGCATGGTATGCCAAAGATTATATTTCTAAGTGTATTGAGTATTTAAAAAAGACAGGTGCTAACAATGTAGGAGGGCCTACTGTTGTAAAAGGGTATGGAGAAACTCAAAAAATTATAGCGGCTGCTTATAGTTCGCCTTTTGCTTTAGGAGGGGGAAATCATTACCGAAAAGATTTTGAAGGATATTCAGATACAGTTTCTTGGGGTTGTTTTAGAAGAGATTATATAATATCTCTGGGGATGTACGATGAAAGATTACCTAGAAGCGAAGATGACGATCTTAATTTTCGGATAATAAAGAATGGCGGGAAGATATATATAACTTCCAAGATTAAAAGTGAGTATTATCCTAAAGAAACTTTTTGTAAGCTATTTAAACAATATTTTAATTATGGTGTTTGGAAAATTGCAGTTATTAAAAAGCATCATAAACCTTTGAGGATTACTCAGTTAGTTCCAATGGCATTTACAGGTTTTTTGATTCTTTTCAGTATACTTTCTATTTTTTCAAATGTATGTTTATATTTATTTTTAAGTGGAATTATTATATACTTATTAATGGACTTTTTCTTTTCTTTTAAGAGTGATGGGGTTAAAAGTTTTAAAGAGCGATTACTTTTAATGTGGGCACATATTGTAATACACATATCCTATGGCTTTGGATTTTGGGTAGGAATTTTTAAATTTTGGAACAATGGATGGTGAATGTTAATGAATTTTAAGATTAATACTAATCCAGGCAATAAGGATTTAAAGCCTTTAAATCTTACTCAAAGTGAGCTTAGAGATTTACAGCTTAAAAGTTTAGAAATTTTATTGTACTTTAAAGAATTTTGCGATAAATATAAGCTTACTTTCTACTTATGTGGAGGATGTTGCATAGGGGCAGTAAGGCACGAAGGGTTTATACCTTGGGATGATGATGTAGATGTATTTATGCCAAGGCAAGATTATGAAAGGCTACCAAAGCTTTGGAATAGATATGCAAATACAAAAATGTATTCCTGCAATCGTACTACTAAAGACAAATTTATGGGTAATATAATGACTACCATAACGGATAATAGAACAACAGTAATCCGTCCTTGGCAAGAAGGAAAGGATGGTCATAAAGGAGTAATGATGGACGTCTTGCCGCTTGACGGATGTGCCCCAAAAGGGATAAAAAGAAATTTACAAATGTTATGGAGTATGATTTTTTCTCTTTATTGTTCAAAAATGGTGCCTGTGAATCATGGAAAGATGATTTCTTTTATTTCTCGAACTTTACTGTTTTTAGTTCCCGGTAATAGTTTAAAGTATAAATTATGGAAGTTTGCCGAAAACCAGATGAGTAAGTATAAAATTGAAAATTCGAAATTTATAACCGAACTGTGTGCCGGACCGCATTATATGAAGAATGAGTATCCGAAAGAAATATTTTCTTCGGTTATTTATAAAAATTTCGAGGGGCATTTAATGCCTCTCCCAGGAGGATACGATTCTTACTTAAAAATTGCTTTTGGTGATTATATGAAATTACCTCCAAGAGAAAAGAGAATTCCGCATCATGATATAATTTTTTTAAATTTAAAGGAGAATGAATAATGAATAAGACTAAAGATTTATTAATGTTTTTATTAGGTGTGATCGGACTAGCAGTTTTGGTTGGGTTTTTAGCTATTGGTAAATGTACGAAAGTAGTGATTTCAAATTACGAAAATAAGAACGTATCATATTTAATTTGTAAAGGAGAACTAGTTGGAGGTTCGACTACAATAGACGAAGATATAAATATAAATGCAAAAGATTTAATAGAAAATGTAAATTCTAAAGACGACAATTTTACATATTTTAATGATAAGGTTTTTAATAAAGGATATAATAATGATAAAGTAGTATCTGCCATAAGAAATCGTTTAGAGCCCAGAGGTGCAAATGTAACTGTTGAAGATGATGGATTAATGTTTGTTGGTTTTAAATGGATTTTTCATAAATTTTTAGATAAATGATAGATAGTCTATTAAGCGGTTTAATTTAGAATATCTTTAGGAGGATAAATATGATATTTGGAGCTATTGTAGCTGGTGGGATTGGAAGCCGTATGAATTCTACAGGAATGCCGAAGCAATTTTTGCCTTTAGGGAAATGTGAAAAGCCTATTATTATTCATACGCTTGAAAAATTTATTCTTTGTGATGAGCTGAATTATATCTATTTAGGGGTTCATAAAGAGTGGATAGAATACATGGAAAGTTTGATGAAGAAGTATAAAATAGACGACAGTAAGATATTCATAACTGAAGGAGGTTCAGAAAGAAATTTAACAATTTTAAATATAATAGATAAAATTGAAAAAGATCACGGAGAAGACGAAAATCATATAATAGTAACTCATGATGCAGTCAGACCTTTTGTAACACTTAGAATGATAAAGGAAAATATCATAGCTGCAATGGAATATGGAGCTTGCGATACAGTTGTTGAAGCTATTGATACAATAATAGAATCAACTGATGGAGTTTTGTTAAATTCAGTTCCTAAGCGAAGTAATATGTATTTGGGCCAGACTCCCCAAAGTTTTAATATGAAAAGTTTTAAAGATATATATAATGATCTTTCAAAAGACGAGAAAGCCTTGTTGACGGATGCTTGTAAAGTATTTGCATTTAGAGATAAAAAAGTAAAGCTTGTAAGGGGTGATGCTTTTAACATTAAAATAACTACTTCAAGCGATTATAAGATTGCAAATGCAATTTTAGGAGGCAATATAGGTGATTAATTATATTTATCAACTTGTATCTCCGGGAAACTTTTCTGTTAAGTACGAAGAAATAGATTATAATAAAGAAGTGATCGTAAGACCTTTATATATGGCAATATGCCAAGCAGATCAACGTTACTATTTAGGGAAAAGAGATGTAAAAGCATTAAAATCTAAGCTTCCGATGGCTCTTATACATGAGTCAATAGGGGAAGTTGTATATGATCCTACAGGTACTTATAATTTAGGGCAAAAGGTTGTTACTATTCCTAACATTCCGGGAAATAATGATGATAAAACAATTTTTGAAAATTATCAAAAAGGGTCTCGGTTTATGTCAAGCGGGATTGATGGTTTCATGAGGGAATTTGTTAATATTCCGGTAGACAGAATAGTTCCTTTTAGTAATGTAGATCTTAAGATTGCATCTATATGTGAATTTATAAGTGTAGGAGTTCATGCAGTTAATAGGTTTAAAGGATTGGCTCATAAGATTAAAAATAGAATAGGTATATGGGGAGATGGAAGTCTTGGATATGTTGTTGCCTGTCTGCTGAGAGAAAACTTTCCCAATTGCCGTCTTGCTGTTGTGGGAAGGAATACGTTTAAGCTTTCTCAGTTTACATTTGTTGATGAAATATATCTTGCGGATGATATACCTGATAATTTTAATGTTGACCATGCATTTGAGTGTGCAGGAGGGAACGGAAGCTTTTATGCCATAGATGATATTATTAATTATATTAATCCTCAAGGGACTGCAATTATTCTTGGAGTCAGTGAAAATAAGATTGCGATAAATACGAGGAGTATTTTAGAAAAAGGGATTTCTTTTGTAGGTTGTAGTCGTTCAGGAAGAGAAGATTTTGAAAATGCGGTAAAATTTTTAGAGATTCCTAAATTTCAAAGTAGACTCAGTAGGATAATATTTGAAGACGAACCTGTGAAGAGTATTTCAGATATACACAGAGTTTTTAAAACTGATCTTAATACTTCATTTAAAACTGTTTTTAAATGGGATTTGTAAGGTAGGAAAATTTTATGCCGATAATAAGTATTATAGTCCCTGTATACAATAGTGAGAATAGGCTCAAAAGTTGTATTGATTCTATACTTAATCAGACTTTTAGGGATTTTGAGTTGATTTTAGTTAATGATGGTTCCAAAGATTCCAGCGGAAAAATTTGTGAAGATTATGCCGAAAAAGATACAAGAGTAAAAGTAATTCATCAAAGCAATATGGGTGTGAGCGAAGCGAGGAATACAGGCTTAAAATATTCTGTAGGGACATATATTGGGTTTGTGGATTCTGATGATTATATAGATAAAAAGATGTATGAAACTTTGTATAATCTTATGATCAAAAATAATGCTGAAATTACGGTTTGTGGTGTCAGAGAAAAATGGCCGGATAAGGAAATGGTGTATTCAGAAAAGAGCGAATTATTAATTTTACATAAACAGGATTCTATAAAATTTCTTTTTATAGGAAAGTATCTTACTATGTATGCTGTGAATAAACTTTATAAAAAGAGTCTTTTTAATGAAATAAAATACCCAAGAGGCAAAATATACGAAGATACAATAGTTACTCCGCAACTATTTTCACTAGCGAATAAAGTCGTTTATACTTCTGAAAGTTTTTATAATTATGTAAGAAGCTCGGGTAGTATTACTACTTCTGAATTTTCACAAAAAGATATGGATATTATAGAAGCAGGAAAAAGTGTACTAGAATTTGCTAAAGAAAAGTTTCCGTCTCTTATTAAAGAAGCGGAGTATAGGTATTTTTGGTCTTATATGTGTGTAATAGACCGTATGATATTAGGAGGAATAAATTCAAGCAATAATGATTATATAAAATTAACTGACTTTATAAAGAGAAACAAAATCAATATTTTAACAAATCCTTATTTTGGTATAAAACGAAAATTAGGATTGCTTGCATTAATAGTTTCAGAGAAAATTTATAGAAATTTAGTTTTGAAAAATGTCAAATAAAGTTCTTAAGTTAATAGGTTGGGAGTTAAAAGATGAAAAAAATTTTATATTGGGATAGAAAGTAAGTAGATTACATGGTAAGAGAAGATTTAAAATTAAAACATAAAAGTCCAAAATTTATAAGTAAGTTAGGAACATATTTTTTAAGATTAATTTCTATTATTATTTACTTAGCAGGATTAATAGACGTTTCTTATAATTCTATGCTAATTGGAGTACTTTTACTATGGATGTGTAATATCTTATATTGTTTAGAAAAGCCTAAACTAAGAGTTTTATTTCTAATTTTTAATTTAGTAGTTTTTGTTTTTTTAATTAGTAGACCTACAATAGATCTATTTAAAAAAAGCCTTTGGTTTCAATTTGGATCAAGTGAAAACCTATTTTCTCTTAATAGTTTGTTTATATCTTTAATGTGCTTATGGATAGGGAATAGTATTAGTGAAAAGATTATAGAGAATAAAAAAGTAGATTTAGTTGCTGTTGAAAAAGAATGTATTTTGAAGAATGATTATAGAAATAGATTGGAAACGATTTCTCTTATTCTTTTTTATTTAAGTGTTATTTTTCTTTTTTGCATAGAGCTTGAAAAATTATTTTTTATGAGCAAGAGAAATTATGAAGAGATATACGTTTCTTTTCATACTCAGCTTCCTTTTTTCGTTAATATTATAGGGTCAATGTGTAAATATTTTTTATGTATTTTTTTAGCCACGTTTCCTAGGAAGAAAACAGCGTTTTTACCTTTGGCGTTATATACGTTATCTGCCGTACCTTATTTTTTAATTGGCGGACGTTATAAGTTAGTAATAAATTTAATTTTTGCCATAGTTTATTATATTATTCGGGACACAATTGAAAATAAAGAAAAGTGGTTAGGTATTAAAGAAAAAGTTATCTTAACTGTATTGAGTCCTGTTGGTGTAGCATTTTTAGGGGCTTATAATTACATTCGTGAAGGTAAGAAGATAGAGCCAGGTGGAGTAATAAGTCTTATAGTTGATTTTTTCTACAAGCAAGGGGTGTCATTTGACGTATTGAGAATTGGTCATAAAACTATTCCAAAAATAAAATATACGGGATTTGTAAATTATACTTTTGGAGAAATTCTTGATTATTTACTTCATGGCAATATTGCTCAGGCAGTATTGGGAGCTAAATCTTTAGGGGAAGGTCAAAATGAAATTTTGGGACTTTACAGTAATCTTTTAGCGAATAGAATGGCGTATACAGCATCTAAAGATTATTTTTTAGCAGGGCACGGTTGGGGATCGTCATATTTACTTGATACCTATGCTGATTGGGGATATGTAGGCATTATATTATTTAGTTTAGTATTAGGTAGCGTATTTGTATTTATTAATTCATTTTTAAAAAAGGGATATATATACCGTACATTAGCTTTACTTATTTTAACTGGTATTTATTATTGTCCTCGGAGCTCTGCATTAATGTGGATTAGCTTTTGCGTTTATGCACAGTTTTATATTCCTATGATTGTGTGTTTTATGGGTGCGAAGCTATTTTTGAAAAGGTATAGCTTGAAAAATCATTTATCGTTGGCTAGTGAAGTTTAGAGTTTATAAATATTTATTCAAAGTAAGCTTTATAGTATAATGTAGGAGTTAGAAAAAAATTATAATTTAGAAAGGCGGGGAGCGGGTTAGAGTGTATAAGTATTTTAAACATTATTTCCCGCAAAATGATGTCAGAACACTTTGGATTTAAAGATATATGGATAGTGTTAAAAAAGAATAAATATCTTATTTTAGTGTTTGTGAGTATATTTTTTGTAATTTTTGGTTTTATATCCTTAAAAAATATATTAAGTACTCTCAAAACGGGAAAGCCTAATGGAGATTTACTATATGCGTCAACAGTTCATTATGTTGTGCAACCTAATAAAGAAAATATAGTGGGAGAAAAGCTAGATCAAGATTTTTATCGTTCGATTCCAGATGATTTAGTAGCTATACTAAATAGTGATGAATGTGCAAATTATATAAAAAATAGTCTTTGTTCTATTTATTCTAAAGATGATATTATTAAGAATACTAAGCTTGTATTATTAAATCAAGAAACAAAAGATATAGACTTAGAGACATTTAAAAGTGTTTATAAAGCTCATAGAGAAAAAAATACTATGGTTGTAAATTTATGTAGTTTTTCTTATAATAGCGACTTATCGAAGGCTATACTGTTAAATTGCAAAAATTATATTAATGAAGTCGCAATGAAAAAAATAAAATACGCCGATTTAGAAGAATCAACTGAGGTGTTGAAGGAAGTAAAATCCACTTCTGATTTGGAAAATAGCGATAAATCGGACTCATCAGCTTCTGTGAATGTAAGTAATGCTAAATCTTCAAAATTTAAAAGTGTTGTAAAGATTGTGATAAAGAATTTATTTATCCCCTTATTTGGGCTAACTATTTTGCTTTTATTGTTATTAATAGGACTTTCATTTATTAATCCTACTATGAATCGAAAGACTGATTTTTGTGAATATGATGTTCCTATAATAGGGGAAATAATAGAATAAACTTATAGTTTAAGTTTAAAGATATGTGGAAGAGAGAATATAGAGATGAATTTAAGTAAACTTTTTAACAGTAATTCTAAAGATGATAAGCAAGAATCATATAAGTATGTTGCCAATAGGTTAATAGATGTATATCGAAAGGATAGGAAAAAAGTTTTTTCTTTTACTTCTTCTAGTATGAGTAAAGAAGCATGTTTAGAAGTTGTAAAGAAATTTAGTGATCAAATAAGCGAAAAAGGTCTAAACACTTTAATAATTCAAGCTTGCATTTCAGACAAAAAAGATATTATTGAAGTATCTGATATTAAAGAAAAATCTTTATTAACATTTAATAATTTAGATCCCTATGAGTTAAAAAAGATAATAATCGAAAAACAGGATGATTACGATTTTATTTTAGTTTTAATTCCTTCGGTAATTCTTAAAGCCGATGCACTAGAGTATGCAAAATTTTGTGATAAAATAATATTGATTGAAAAGTATATGTACTGCTACTATTCAAGTTACGAAGAGACTCTTTTGCGTTTAAAAAGTGCAGGTATTAAGCCTTATGGGGTAATAACGGTTGTTTAATTTATTTATTTATTTAAAGGATGCGAATATTGTAATAGGATGAAAAGGTGTGTATGAGAACTAAAAATTCAATTAGAAATATCATTGTAAGCTGTGTATCATACGGGATAATAA
>CAKUYF010000004.1 GCA_934702115.1 uncultured Eubacteriales bacterium
ACCTTTTACTGTCTTTGAAACTCTATTAATAGCAACTAATCTTTCTTTTAAATCGAGTACTGAACCATCGATTCTAGCCAAAGTTTTTACCCTCCTTCTATTTTAGAATTTAAGACCTGTTTGACGAGCACCTTCTGCTAATTCTTTTACGCGTCCATGGAATAAATATCCTCCACGGTCAAAAACTACATTTTCAATTCCTTTTTCAAGAGCTCGTTTTGCAATAGTACTTCCAACTTTAAATGCTGCTACTTTGTTTCCGCCATATTCATTGAAATCTTTTTCATAAGTAGAAGCACTAACTAAAGTTGTACCCGAGATATCATCAATAATTTGAGCAAAAATGTTACTTCTTGAACGAAAT
Organism: uncultured Eubacteriales bacterium; assembly: GCA_934702115.1. GTDB lineage: Bacteria > Bacillota > Clostridia > Oscillospirales > Acutalibacteraceae > UMGS1491. The sequence goes on from CAKUYF010000004.1 coordinate 365, forward strand.
ACATTCAAACGTGGACGGCTTGCAGTACCGCTAACTTTACCACGCACTCTTCTATGACGTCTTAAACGGGCCTGATTTTTATCTGCCTTGTTTACCATGCCTCTTCACCTCTTTACTACTTTTTACCAGTTTTTCCTTCTTTACGACGTATTACTTCATTAACGTATTTAATTCCTTTACCTTTATATGGTTCCGGAGGACGTTTCTCACGTATTTCAGCAGCGCACTGTCCTACTTTTTGCTTATCAATTCCAATTACTGAAATTTTATTTCCCTGAGCTTCTAATTTTATTCCCTCAATCTCAGGAACAATAACTTGATGAGAATACCCTAAATTCATTACTAGATTTGAACCTTGCTTTTGTACGCGATATCCCACGCCATTTACTTCAAGCTCTTTTTTAAATCCTTTAGTAACTCCTTCTACCATATTAAAAATAAGGGAACGAGTAAGTCCGTGAAGAGCTCTATTCTCTTTTTGATCATTTGGTCTTACCACATTAATAACTCCATCATCCATGCTTACCTTCATTTTGGGATGAATGGCTTGAGTTAACGTTCCTTTTGGACCTTTAACAGTTATAAAGGAATCATTAATTTCTACTTCTACCCCTGATGGAATTGTTACAGGCTTACGCCCTATTCTTGACATTTCTATCCCTCCTTTGTTTTACCAAATAAACGCCAACACTTCGCCGCCCACATTCTCTCTACGTGCTTTGCGATCAGTCATGATACCTTTGGATGTAGATATCAAAGCTATTCCAAGTCCTTTCATAACTTTAGGCATTTCCTCTACATTAGTATAAATTCTAAGTCCTGGCTTTGATACTCTTTTAAGACCTGTAATTACTGGTCTTCTATCTTCTGTATATTTCAGAAAAATTTTAATTATACCTTGCTTACCGTCATCAGTTACTATAAATTTTCTAATATATCCTTCATCAAATAGTATTTGAACTATGGATTTTTTAATATTGGAAGCAGGTACTTCGACAGTCTCATGCTTTGCCGCACTTGCATTACGAATTCTGGTAAGCAAGTCTGCAATTGTATCGGTTATCTGCATAAATTATTTACCTCCCTTGCTAAATATTTACCAACTAGCTTTTCTCACGCCCGGAATTTCTCCTTTATGTGCAAGTTCCCTAAAGCAAATACGGCATATACCAAATCTGCGAAGGTAACCATGCGGCCTGCCGCATATTCTACAGCGGTTATATTCACGAGTAGAGAATTTTTGTTTTCTCGCTTGTTTTACTTTTAGCGATGTTTTAGCCACAATAATCCCTCCTTATTTTACAAATGGTGCACCCAATAACTTTAGTAATTCTCTTGATTCATCATCAGTATGAGCAGTTGTGGAAATAGATATATCCATTCCTCTGATTTTATCAATCTTGTCATACTCGATTTCCGGGAATATGAGCTGTTCTTTTACGCCCATATTATAATTTCCTCTACCATCAAATGATTTCGGATTTATACCCCTAAAGTCTCTTACACGTGGAAGTGCTAAATTAAAAAGTCTGTCAATGAATTCGTACATCTTTTCTCCACGTAAAGTAACCTTTGCGCCGATTTTCATTCCTTCACGCACTTTAAAGTTCGCAACTGACTTTTTTGCAGTACATACTACTGCTTTTTGTCCCGTAATAATTGCAAGATCTTCTAAAATAGAATTGATAACTTTAGAATTATCCCTTGCTTCGCCAGCACCGACATTAATTACTACTTTTTCTAATTTAGGTACTTGCATGATATTTTTATACCCAAATTTCTCCATTAACTTCGGTACTGTTTGTTCGCGGTATAAGTCTCTTAACCTGGCCATTTAAATCCTCCTTACAACACTTCGCCGCACTTTTTACAGCTCCGCTTTTTCTTACCATCTTCCATAAATTTATGGGCAATGCGCGTAGATTTACCGCAATGAGGACATACTAACTGAACTTTACATGCATAAAGTGCACTTTCAGTCTTTACGATGCCGCCCTCCTGACCTGCTTTGCGGGGCTTAACATGTTTCGAAACCATGTTAACACCTTCAACAATTAACTTTCCTTCTTTCGGACTTACGGCTATAATCTTTCCTTGCTTTCCACGATCTTTTCCGCTTAAAACTACAACTTTATCTCCACTTTTTAATTGAATTTTTCCTTTAAGAGACTTAGCTGTTTTGCTATTCCTTCCAAACATAATTTAACACCTCCTCTTAGAGAACCTCCGGAGCTAAACTTGATATTTTAAGATAACCTCTATCACGTAGCTCTCTAGCTACAGGTCCAAAAATACGTGTTCCTTTCGGAGTCTTATCCTCTTTGATTATTACAGCTGAATTTTCATCAAAACATATATAAGATCCATCTACTCTGCGTACTTTAGATTTTGTACGCACCACCACTGCTTTAACTACATCGCCTTTTTTTACAACGCCTCCGGGTGATGCTTTTTTTACTGAAGCTACTATAACATCACCAATAGCAGCATATTTTCTACGAGTTCCACCAAGTACTCTAAAACACATTATTTCTTTTGCACCGGTGTTATCAGCGACTCTTAAACGAGTTTGAGGTTGTATCACAGTAAATCATTCCTCCTAACTGCTAGAAAATTAATTTTTAAACTATTTTGCTTTTTCTATTATGCTGACGAGTCTCCAAGTTTTTTCTTTTGATAAAGGTCTGGTTTCCATGATTTTTACACGGTCTCCTACCTTACATTCATTAGACTCATCGTGGACCTTAAATCTTTGTGTGCGTTTTACGATTTTTTTATAAAGTGGATGTTTTACACTATCTTCTACTGTAACAACTATGGTTTTATCCATTTTGTCACTTACAACTTTTCCTATTTTAACTTTTCTCATATTTCTTTCGATCAAAATAATCCATCCTCCTTCCGTTACGCCAGAGCGCTTTCGCTTACTTCCTTCTTACTTAAAGGCAACTTACTACTTTCCAGCTCTTTTTCACGAAGGAATGTTTGAACTCTTGCAATATCCTTTTTAACTGCTTTAATGCGCATAGGATTTTCCAACTGATTAACAGCAAGTTGGAATCTAAGATTGAAAAGTTCGGATTTAAGGTCTTTTAGTTTAAGTGCTAATTCTTGTGCACTTAGTTTCTTTATTTCTGAATTTTTCATTAAACCTCACCATCCGTTTCTTGCTTCCTTACAAATTTACATTTTACGGGTAATTTATTAGCTGCTAAGCGCATTGCTTCACGAGCAGTAGCCTCAGGAACATCACCAATTTCAAACATAATTCTACCGGGTTTCACTACAGATACCCAAAATTCAGGCGAACCTTTTCCTTTACCCATTCTTGTTTCAGCAGGCTTTTTAGTAACAGGCTTATCCGGGAATATTTTTATCCAAACTTTACCTGCCCTCTTACAAAACCTAGTCATCGCTACACGTGCTGCTTCTATTTGATTAGAAGTAATCCAGGCGGGCTCTAAAGCTTGAAGTCCAAAATCTCCGTGAGAAACTTTACTTCCTCTAATTGCACGACCTTTCATTCTTCCTCTGTGCATTTTTCTATACTTAGTTCTTTTTGGCAACAGCATTTGCTCCGCCCCCCTTTACAGGTTCTTGTTTTCTGGAATTTAATAAAATTTCACCTTTATAAATCCACACTTTTACACCTATAATTCCATAAGTTGTAGATGCTTCTGCAAAACCGTAATCTATATCAGCTCTTATAGTTTGAAGAGGAATTGTTCCCTCATGATAATGCTCTGTACGAGCAATTTCTGCTCCGCCTAATCTTCCGGACACTTGAGTTTTTATTCCTTTAGCACCAGATTTCATTGCACGTCCCATAGCTTGTTTTAAAGCTCTTCTAAAAGATACCCTCTTTTCAAGCTGAGCGGCTATTCCTTCTGCTACTAATTTTGCGTTTAAATCTGAATTTTTTACTTCAACTATATTTATAATTACAGGCTTATCAGTAATAGTTTTGCAATATTCTCTTAATTTCTCAATTTCTGCTCCACCTTTTCCAATCACTATTCCAGGCTTAGCACAGTGAATATGAAGGCGAATTTTATGGCTGTCTCTTTCAATTTCAATTTTTGGAACTCCAGCAGCTTTAAGTCTTTTCATAAGCAATTTACGAATTTTGTAATCTTCTACCAAAGCGTCCGCAAAATCTTTTTTCTTAACCAACCAACGCGAATCCCAATTTTTTATTACTCCTACGCGAAATCCACTTGGATGTACTTTCTGACCCATAGTTAACCTCCTTTTCTATTAATCTTTTTCCTTTAAAACTATGGTAACGTGTGATGTCCTTTTTTCAATTCTATAGGCTCTTCCTTTTGAAACAGGTCTTATTCTTTTAATGATTGGACCCGGACACACGAAACACTCAGAAATATATAAGCGTGTAACGTCCATTTGATTGTTGTTTACCGCATTAGCTATAGCTGATTTTAATAACTTTTCAAGATACTCACAAGCAGACTTAGGTACATGTTTAAGTACCGCCATCGCATAATCCACAGGTTTATTTCTTATTAAATCAAGTACAATAGAAACTTTCCGGGGTGAAATGCGAGCGTATCTTAGATGAGCTTTAGCTTCCATTTTTTACAACTCCCTTCACCTATTATTTTTTGCCTGTAGTTTTTGAACCGGCATGACCTTTAAAAGTTCTAGTAGGAGCAAACTCTCCAAGCTTATGTCCCACCATATCTTCTGTAACATATACAGGAATATGTTTGCGTCCATCGTGAACAGCAAATGTGTGACCTACAAACTCTGGGAAAATGGTTGACGACCTACTCCATGTTTTCAAGATTTTCTTCTCGCCAGTTTTATTAAGTTCATTAACTCTTTTTAAAAGTACCGGCTGCACAAAAGGTGCTTTTTTTAAACTCCTGCTCACTATATCAAACTCCTTTCCCTATTATTTGCTGTTTCTGCGTTTAACAATATACTTATCTGAACGATTCTTTTTAGATCTTGTCTTATATCCCAATGCCGGTTTACCCCAAGGTGTAGTCGGTCCGGGACGTCCGATAGGAGATTTGCCTTCTCCTCCTCCGTGAGGATGATCACATGGATTCATTACTGATCCACGAACTGTTGGTCTCCAGCCCATATTGCGTTTACGACCAGCTTTACCTATCTTAACATTTTCATGATCTATATTTCCAACTTGACCTATTGAAGCCATGCACTCAATCGGTACATTTCTAAGCTCACCCGAAGGTAATCTTAAAAGCGCCAATTTTCCTTCCTTTGCCATAAGCTGAGCCATATTTCCTGCTGCCCTAGCAAGTTGAGCACCTTTTCCCGGATAAAGCTCAACATTATGGATAAATGTTCCCACCGGAATATTTGAAAGTGCTAAAGCATTTCCAAGCTTAATATCGGCATGTTCTCCGGCCATAATTTCTTGACCTACTTTAAGACCTTGAGGAGCTATAATGTATCTTTTTTCACCGTCAGCATATTCTATTAATGCTATATGAGATGATCTGTTTGGATCGTACTCTAAAGTCAAAACTTTTCCAGGAACATCAAATTTACGTCTTTTAAAATCTATTATGCGGTATTTTCTTCTATTACCGCCTCCTCTATGACGTACTGTGATACGACCGTAGTTGTTACGTCCCGCTTTTTTATTTAAGGGGCGAAGTAAACTTTTTTCAGGTGCAACCTTAGATAACTCCGAATAGTCGGTAACTGACATATTACGTCTTGAAGGTGTAGTCGGTTTGTAATTTTTAATTGCCAAACTATTTCACTCTCCTTGAAAATTAGCTTTGCGGAGGCTGACTCCTCCTTAAACTGCTTTATTTAGTATTATTTTTAGCTTATAAATGTTATCTAAAATCATTTCAATATTTTAATTTTCATCAAATCTATAATTGTAAGTTGAAAACTATATTAATACTGAAACTCTTAAACTATATTCTCAAAAAACTCTATTCCCTTGCTATCCGGCTTTAAAGTTACATAAGCTTTTTTCCAAGAAGGAGTATAGCCTTGATATTTCCCTTTTCTGCGGAACCTACCGCGTACTTTGAGGGTATTAACTTTAGAAACCTTGACTTTGAATATTTCTTCTACTGCTTTTGCAATTTCAACTTTTCCTGCATTTTTTGCTACTTTAAAGGTGTATTTTTTATTTGGCATCCCACCCATAGTTTTTTCTGTAATTATTGGGCGGATTATTATATCATGAGCCCACATTATTCATACACCTCCTCAATCATACTAATTGTGTCTTTAAGCAATATTAAATTCTTAGCATTTAATATATCATACACGTTTAAACCATTAACTTGAGAAGTTTTTACACCAGGAATGTTTCTCGCAGACTTAATAATCCTATCATCTAAGCTTGGCAGAACTATTAATGACTTACCATTTGCATCAATAGCATTTAACATACTAGCTATCTTACTGGTTTTATACTCTTCAAGTAGAATTGAATCTAAAATTATAATGTTATTGCTAATGCATTTGCTCGAAAATGCCGACTTTAATGCTAAACGCTTAACTTTTTTATTAAGTACGTAGCTATAATCACGCGGCTTCGGTGCAAATACTATTCCACCATGCCTCCATTGAGGAGATCTTATTGAACCTTGACGTGCATGACCTGTACCTTTTTGTCTCCATGGTTTTTTACCGCCACCTGATACTTCAGAGCGAGTTAAAGCACTTTGTGTTCCTTGGCGCTTATTCGCTAAATGGTTCACCACTACATCATGCATTACTGATTTATTAGGTTCTATCCCAAATATTGAATCTGGTAAATCAATTTTTCCAATCTCTTTACCTGTCATATCAACTACTGCTACTTTAGGCATTGTATTTCCTCCTTTCCTATGCTTTTACGCTATCACGAATTAATACTATACTTCCTTTTGGACCCGGTACAGCACCTTTTATAGCAATCAAATTATCTTGAGCATCTACCTTTACAACTGTTAAGTTTTGTACAGTAACTCTTTCTGCTCCAAGATGACCAGACATTTTCTTTCCCTTAAATACTCTTGAAGGATCTGAACATGCACCAATAGATCCACCTTTACGTACTACCGGACCAGAACCATGAGTCTCTTTAAGCCTTCTAAAGTTCCAACGTTTAATAACGCCTGCCCATCCTTTACCTTTGCTTGTACCTACAGCATCTATTTTATCTCCAGCTGCAAAAATATCCGCTTTAATAATATCACCTACATTGTAAGTGCTAATATCTTCCAAACGGCATTCCTTCAGAGTACGTTTAGGAGCTACATCTGCCTTATCAAAATGTCCTTTAAGAGGTTTATTTACCTGCTTTGGTCTTAAATCCCCAAAACCGATTTGTATAGCTTCATACCCATCATTTTCTAATGTTTTCTTTTGAGAAACTACACATGGACCTGCTTCTATAACTGTTACGGGAACAACTTTTCCATTTTCATCAAATATTTGAGTCATTCCAATTTTTTTACCTATAATTGCCTTTTTCATTTTTTCTCCTCCATGATAGGTTATTGGTTAACTTACTTAAGCTAACATGACCCCCCGACTGCGCTTGTAAATTGAATTAGAGCTTGATCTCTACTTCAACACCGGCAGGGAGCTCGAGATTCATTAATGCATCAACTGTTTTATTTGATGGTTTTAAAATATCAATAAGTCTCTTATGAGTTCTCATTTCAAATTGTTCTCTGCTATCTTTATTAATGTGTACGGAACGAAGAATTGTTATTACTTGCTTTTCCGTTGGTAGCGGAACTGGTCCTGAGACTTTTGATCCTGTTCTGGTGGCAGTTTGCACCAGCTTTTGCGCTGCTTGATCTACCAGTTTTGAATCATATCCTTTAATTCTAATCCTGATTTTCTCCTTATTTGCCATTTAATCGCCTCCTTACTTCATTTAGTGGTGGGCGTGTTTTTCTACTTCCAACCTATCCGGGCGTTTCAAAAATTGAAAAAACTAAAAACGGATAATACAATCCGTTTAATCCGAACAGTTTAAAGCATAGAATTCCCATTAAGAAACTCCAAAATCCTTCGCCCGGTTTAAAATCGGACATACTCCACGGAAAAACCAACTTAGTTAAGTTGCAACCTCCCGCTTCAACGCATACCTTTGCAGTCGCACAAGAGTATATTAACACAAAAAATGAAAAAAATCAACAGTTAATTTTAAACTCAACAAAAAAATTAAATTTAAAAAATTACTTATTGTAGTCAAATTTTTTCTAAAAAATTTTTAAATATCTATATATTACTTAATCTAGGAGCATTCATTTTATGTTTTCCTTATTACAATTAGTAAAAATATATATTTGTATAAACAGAACATTTCATCAAAAAAAGTAAGAATAAATTTTTTTTAGTCCTCCACCTATATAACTTAACATTCTCCACAATAATCCACTGCTGACAAATTCTTTATCAATAGAATCAATTTTTTTAGTAAAATCTTGATTGCTTTTTTCAATAAGTGTCCTTATTTTTCCGTCATCTCCTTCTAAAACTTTTTTAGTATCATCAAAAAATCTCTTTAAACCTACTAGCTCTTTTTTAAAATCATTCAGAGTCTTTATTGTTTCCTTATAATACGCGTCATAATCATTAATCTCCTTATCATTAGTTAAAACTTCATATGTTTTATCAACTTTCGAAGAATAACTATTTAATAGCTTTTCAAACTCTCCAATTGTTTTGTTGAATTCATTAGGCTCAAGGATATTTTCATAAAATTTTTGTAAATCAGTTCCACGCTGGGTCAGTTCTTTTTTAATAGCTTGGCATTCCTTCAAATTAAAAATTTCTCCTTTAGATACACCGTGTTTTTTTATAAAATTTTCTTTTTTCATTTCTTCTGCCATCTTGATGTGCTCTTCTAATTTGTTTTTGAACCCTGGAAGTCTTTCTTTTTTCCATTCTTCACTTTTTCCATTCTTTTCATACCAATCAATTTCAACCAATACCTCCTGACAAATTTTAATGAATGTGTTAAGTTCTTTTTTCAAACTCGGACCGGATTTTTTTAACTCATCTTTTCTTTCTATTAGTTTTTTTTCACAAACGAATAATTTTGCTGAAATACTCACCGATCGTAAGATACATTCATCAACTTTCTTTTTAAAAGTACCTTTATAAAGTTCCCCGCGATCCTCATTACCATTATCTCTTTTTGATCCCATCATAAAATTACCTTCTTTCTGAACTTTTATTTTGAAACTGATGTCTCAATTGTCATTATACTACAATTTTATATATAGTCAATAAAAAAAATAATATTTCTAATATAAAATAGTTAGATTAATGAGATTGTACCCATATGAGTATTCAAAAAAGATAAATGTTAAAAGTTTACCTTCCAAATACCGCTTATGCTATAATTTATATGATTCAACAACTAATACATAAAACTTAGGAGGAATAAACTTGAAAAAAGTAATGGTAGGAATGAGTGGAGGAGTAGATAGTTCCGTAGCCGCATCTCTACTTCTTGAAAGAGGATACGAAGTATTAGGAGCAACTTTACTACTTACTGATTCCATAGAAAGTAACCAAAAAATGATTGAAGATGCAAAAAGTGTAGCTTCCACTTTAGGAATAAATCATATAACCATAGATTTAAAAAAAGAATTTAAAGAAAAGGTAATTGACTATTTCACTCATGAGTACCTTATCGGTCGAACTCCAAATCCTTGCGTCGTATGCAATAGAAATATAAAATTCGGACTTATGCTGGATAAAGCATTAGAACTAAATTGCGACTACCTAGCTACCGGGCATTATGCAAAAATCGTTTACAACAAAAACACTAACAGATGGCTACTTCAAAAAAACAATTCAAAAAAAGATCAAAGCTATTTCCTACACCGTTTGACGCAAAAGCAACTTTCTCATGCCCTTTTCCCATTAGCCGATTTTAATAAAAACGAAATAAGGACTATAGCTGAAAAGTATCATTTATCTGTAGCTGAAAAAAAAGAAAGTCAAGATATATGCTTTGTAAAAGATGAAAATCATGCATCATTTATTGAAAACTATACACATATTAAGTCACCACAAGGAAACTTTATAGATATACATGGAAATATATTAGGCTTACATAAGGGAATAACTAATTATACTATCGGGCAGCGAAAACATTTGGGAATATCTCTTGGTAAACCAATGTACGTAATAAATATAAGCGGCAGTCAAAACCGAATAACACTTGGTGAACACTCTGAAGGAGCATGTTCTTCCTTGATCGTGGAAGATATTAACCTTATAGCTTATGAATACTTAAAAACTGAAATAGACGCATTAATAAAAGTTCGAGCACGTGCCGAAAGCGTCCCGTGTAAAATAATTCCTTTAAACAACAATTCAGTTAAAGTAGTTTTTAAGGAACAACAATTTTTCCCCGCTCCCGGACAATGCGCAGTCTTCTACGATACAAAAGGTTACGTTCTGGGAGGGGGATTCATAAAGTGACCAAATTAATTGAAATAAGAATTATATGCATATATTACACTAGGAACAACAACATGATTTAAAAAAATTCCACCCAAACCACCTAGTACTCCATTAAATACTGTTCTAACAATATGATTTTTATAGATTGAATTAATCAGAGCTTTAATTGAGGATACCCATCCATTGTCAGAAGAATCTTTAATATTTTCAATATCTCGTCCCAGTTCTTCTAAAGAATTCCCAAATTTCCTAGTATAATAATCAATTTTTTTATAAAGATCTTCGTATTCTTTTGTGTCTTCTGGCAAACATTTTTTTGAATACTGCAGCTTTAAAGAATATTTATCAATAGATTCTTTAGCTTTTTCAACTGCATCTTTATCTCCTTTGTCATTTAACTTATCGATAACATCGTTCATATCTACAATGGCGACTTTACAGTCTTTCAGTGTAAGTATTTTACTTAGATTGGCACCATATTTTTTCATTGGACGCTCATTTTCCATTTCTATTATCTCTGTTATTCTACGCTGAGCTTCTTCCTTAGATCTCTTTAAACTATCAATATTTTCTTTTATTCCCCGCTTTTTTAACTCATCCATATAACAATCAATTGAATCTATAAATTCTTTACAGTGATTTTTTAAATCTTCAAGTTGTTTTTTCAATCCTTTTGAACCATTTCTAATGGCTTTATATTTTTCTCTTCTAGTTTCCAAAGTTTTCTTATGCTCTTTTAACTCTTTTAAAGTTCTTTTAGCACGATCTTTTTGCTCCTCCACCAAAGGACCGTGGTTCATCTTCTCATACTCATCAATTCTACCTTTTACGTTTACTCCTTTGAAAACTTCTTTGTCTTGTTCTGATATTGCCATAAAATCTTCCCCTTTCAGTTATTTTTAATTTATATCTTTTTCTAAAAGGATAATATAAATTCTCAACGTTATCAATGTTATACATTTTTACAAAAAAGTCAAGACATAAATTATAAAATGTTTATATTTATAGAAATTATGTGTTTTTATAGTATTAGTATTTTTAAACTTATTATCTGCAACTTATTAATATAATATGTTTAATTATACAATATTTTTAATTTACAAAAATATTTCTTGATTTTCAAAAGAATGAATAATAAAATGTTATTAGCACTCGGAAGTGGTGAGTGCTAATAATTAATAAAGAGTCTAAGGAGGCTTTCAATATGGCAACCATCAAACCTATTTTAGACAAAGTGGTAGTTAAAGTCCAAAAAGCGGAAAAATCCATGCAAGGTGGAATAATTTTAGCAGGGTCTGCTAAAGAGCAACCGTTAACTGCTACAGTTATTGCACGAGGCCCCGGAGGAATGATTGATGGGAAAGAAGTAAAAATGTATGTTAATGAAGGTGATACTGTACTCATTCCTAAGCATGCAGGTACAGAATTTAATCTTAATGGCACAGAATATATAATAATAAGCCAATCACAAATTTTGGCAATGATTGCTTAGTGATATCACTTTAATAAAATGAAAGGGTTGTTTATTTAATGGCAAAAGAAATCATTTATGGCGAAGAAGCCAGAAAAGCACTTTTGAATGGGATAAATCAACTTGCTGATACTGTTAAAATAACTTTAGGTCCAAAAGGCAGAAACGTAGTTCTCGATAAAAAATTCGGTGCTCCCCTAATCACAAATGATGGCGTTACAATTGCAAAGGAAATCGAATTAGATAATGCTTTCGAAAATATGGGAGCTCAGCTTGTAAAAGAAGTCGCGACTAAAACAAACGATGTCGCTGGAGACGGTACTACTACAGCTACTCTTTTAGCTCAAACTTTAATCCGTGAAGGTATGAAAAACGTTGCAGCCGGAGCTAATCCAATGGTACTTAAAAAAGGCATGAGCTTGGCAGTGGAAAAAGCTGTTGAAGGAATAGTAAAAAATTCTAAAAGCGTTAACGGAAGTAAAGATATAAAAAGAGTTGCAACTATCTCGGCCGCTGATGAGTTTATTGGAAGTCTAATATCTGAAGCAATGGAAAAGGTTGGTTCTGATGGTGTAATTACAGTTGAAGAATCTAAAACAGCTGAAACATATTCTGAAATCGTTGAAGGAATGATGTTTGACCGCGGATACGTTTCTCCTTATATGGTAACAGACAATGATAAAATGGAAGCAGTTATAGATGACGCTTACATTCTGATTACTGACAAAAAAATTATTAGCATTCAAGAAATACTTCCCCTTTTGGAACAAGTTGTAAAATCAGGTAAAAAACTCGTGATAATAGCCGAAGATATCGAAGGAGACGCTTTAGCTACACTTATCGTAAATAAATTGCGCGGTACTTTCACATGCGTAGGAGTAAAAGCTCCAGGATTCGGAGACAGAAGAAAAGAGATGCTTCGCGACATAGCTATACTTACAGGCGGTGAAGTAATCTCAGAAGAATTGGGTCTTGAACTTAAAGATACTACTGTAGACCAATTGGGACGCGCTCATCAAGTAAAAGTTGAAAAAGAACGTACAATAATTGTTGACGGAGCAGGTAATTCGGAAGACATAAAATCCCGAGTATCACAAATTCGTAATCAAATAGAAGAAACCACTTCCGAGTTTGATCGTGAAAAACTTCAAGAACGTTTAGCTAAATTGTCCGGTGGAGTAGCCGTAATAAAAGTAGGCGCTGCAACCGAAATAGAAATGAAAGAGAAAAAATTGCGTATAGAAGACGCATTGGCAGCTACAAAAGCAGCCGTAGAAGAAGGAATAGTTGCTGGAGGTGGAGTCGCTTTAGTAAATGTTATTCCAGAAGTCGAAAAAGTTGTGGAATCATCTGAGGGTGACGAAAAAACCGGCGCTACCATAGTACTTAAATCTTTAGAGGAACCTCTCAAACAAATAGCTATCAATGCGGGACTTGAAGGTTCAGTAATCGTCCAAAATGTAAAAAGCAAAAATAAAACCGGATACGGATATAATGCTCTTAAAGATGAGTACGGCGATATGATTGAGTTTGGTATAGTTGATCCTACAAAGGTAACTCGCTCAGCTCTTGAAAACGCTTCTTCAGTTGCAAGCATGGTCCTTACTACAGAAGCTCTCGTAGCAGATAAAAAAGAGCCTCCGGCACCTGCTAATGGAATGCCAGAAGGCGGAATGGGCGGAATGTATTAATAAAATTAAACGAGATTTCTACTCTCCAAGTTTTTGGAGAGTAATATTTTTTTCACTAAATTCACTTCTAGTTACTTTTAAGTTGCTTAATTCTATTTCGAACCTCTTCGATACTAATTACTTGTGAATAACTGGGTTTAGTCATATCTTTGATAAGTTGCAAAAAAGCAATTATATTTTCTTTAGAAGTGCCACTAAAATTTTTTTCAAAATAATTTCTTTTAGAAGAGCATGGTTCGTGGTAAAATTCTTCAATATCCTTTTGGTGGAGATTACTTAATGTTGTGCCTAGCAGCGTACTAAATCCTAATAGCATAATAAAGGTTACTCCTAAGGCATATACATCTCTCTTTGCAACAATTTTTGAATCAGTATTCTTCCAATCGTTTTTTGATGACCAATGCGTACCTTCAACATTAGCATTAGCTTCTTCATCATTTATTTCCGTCATACTTCCAAAATCACCAAGTTTTATTCTTTTCTTGGATTTCTTTTTACTTTTAGTTGGATTTTTAGCTTCCTCAACCACTGCCTTTTTTACTTTACTTTCATTCGAAACAACAAATAAATTGGCAGGTTTAATGTCATTGTGAGAATATCCCGCATCATGCAAAATGCATATTGCCTTTACAATTTGACGTGCCTTACGTAAAAACGAATCAATAGTTTTACCTTTTTTTCGAGTAGCTCCTTTTTGGTATTTTCTCTCCCGATGTGTAGTCAAGTCCTCCTCAATCACTCCTGACTCAAAAACTCCATTCTTTTCACCAACTTCATGAAAATATTTATATACATCTTTTACTGATTTATCTTTCAAGAGTTTTCCTAATTTATTAAGTGCTACTTTTTCTGCATCATAATCCTGGGTTTTGATTGGTACTTTGACAGCAATAGATTTACCTCTTCCTTTCCCCCTACATTTCCATACAATACCTCCTGAACCAGCCCCTAAAAAGCCTTCCACTATATAACCTTTCTCAAATAAATAAACTCCAGTGTTTTTTTTATCAAGAGGGTAAGGATCTAAATAATATTCAGCAATGTGCTTAGATTTTTTTTCAAGATAATCTTTCATACGATCTGATAAAATTTTTTTAACTATATCACTTTTAATTTTATTATCACTTGATAAATATTCATCCAGTTCCTTAAACTGGAACTTTCCAATTAATTCTCTCATGCGATCTGATAAAATTTTTTCAACTGTACCATTTTTAATCTTATCATTTGATAAATACTCATCAATCTCTTCAAATTTCAAATTTTCAACTGATTTTTTAAACCCATATCCGCTTTCTTTAATTAAGTATTCATTAAATTCTTTATTGCCAGGTTTTGACATATATTCAATAAAGTCTTCAAATTCCCATTTTATAGTCTTACTATATAAACAAGCACTAACAATCTGAATTTTTTTACCTAAAGTTACATCTATTCTTTTTTTCTCATGTTTTAGTAGATAGGCTATACAATCACTAACATCCCAATTACTGGATACTTCTTTCTCTATTGAAGATTTTTTAACAAATTTTTTTAAACTTTTTACTTCATTTGCCATATTTAACCATCTTCTTTCATTAAAACCAATATGGTTACCACTAAAAATTCATTATACAAAATATTGGTAAACAATTCAATGCATTATTTATATTTTAATTATTGACAAATCCAAATAAATGTTTATAATTAACAATGTGTATTTTAGGATACCAAAAAATCATAAAATGAAAGAAGGATTATTATGGGTAACGAACAAAAATTGAATGAAGTAAACGAACTAAATAAACTCAAGCAATCCATTGCAGATTTCACAAACTGGATAGATGGTGCAAAAATATTTGGGCTAGATATTAATTACAAAAGTCCACTTTCATATAGTCCACAAATATTATTAGCAGAAATATTTGAAGATTTATTTGAAGATTTATTCAAATCTAAATCCGCTAAAAGCTTATTCAGTGAAACTGAGACATGGTATAAAAATGTTATTAAAGAACTTAAAAAAATAGATGCATCCAATGGACAAGGTATAGCACAAATGATTAAGAACGACATGATGGAAAGCTTAAAGGATGTAACAGAACGACAAAAGCAAAAATTCCTAAAGATATTCAAAAATGGAAACAAAATAAAATTACCCATTACCGCAACATTAAAAAGCTCTATTAAACAGTGCGAAAATGAGATGAAAGAATTAATAGATAAAATATCCAATATAGATCAAAATGATCCAGGCATAAAAGCTATTCTTGAAAGACATAATAGACCTTGGGACAAGTAAAAAATAAAACGAAATAAGTTATAGCCTCCTCTAAGCTTTTAGAGAAGGCTAATTTTTACCCCATATAATAAATTACTTACCTTTAAACAATGACATTATATCATAAAAATTATCTTTGTCTTCCTTCGGAGGAGCCGGTGGAGGATTATATGAAAACCCTCTTGTATCACCAAAATCTTTTTCTTTCGGAGGGGCTTTAGGTTTTTCCACCTGAGGAACGGAAAAATAAGACCCACGAGTTTCAAATCCAGTAGCAATTACTGTTACACTTATTTCATCGTCCATGTTTTCATCAAATGCTGCACCCCAAATAATATTTGCATTTTCATCTGCTTGCTGAGCTATTAAAGAAGATGCAGTCTCGATTTCATCAAGACCTATATCGGGAGATGCAGTAACATTAATTATAACTCCCTTGGCACCATTTATAGCTGTTTCCAAAAGCGGACTGGATATAGCCATATTAGCTGCAATTTCAGCTTTATCTTTTCCTGATGCATGACCAACGCCCATATGAGCATATCCTGCATCTTTCATAGTTGCAGTAACGTCAGCAAAATCAAGGTTTACTAATCCCGGTAAAACTATAAGGTCTGATATACTTTGAACACCCTGTCTTAATACATCATCGGCTACTATAAATGCATTCATCAAAGTTATCCTTTGTTGACTTGCCAATTTAAGCCTTTCATTAGGTATAACTACTAATGAATCAACCTGTTCTCTAAGCTCTGCAATACCACTTTCTGCTTGAGCCATTCTTTTTTGACCTTCAAAAGAGAATGGTTTAGTTACTATTCCTACAGTAAGTATGCCCATTTCCCTTGCGACTTGTGCAACTACAGGAGCAGCACCTGTACCAGTTCCTCCGCCCATTCCAGCAGTAATAAATACCATATCTGCTCCTTTAAGCGCAGCTACCAATTCATCTCTGCTTTCTTCAGCGGCCCTTTGACCTATCTCTGGCTTAGATCCAGCTCCTTTACCTTTGGTTATTTTTTCTCCTATCTGAATTTTATGGGTAGCTTTAGAACGCAAAAGAGCTTGCCTATCCGTATTAACACAGATAAACTCTACACATTTAACTCCTGAATCAATCATTCGGTTAACTGCATTTCCTCCGCCTCCACCTACTCCTATTACTTTTATCTTAACAATCTCTTCATCATTATTATCAAATTCAAATCCCATTGTTCGAATCCTCCATTTGCTATAATCTATAGAACTAATGCTAAATTATATCAATTCAAATTAATATGTAAAAAATTTATTACATTTATAACTTTAGGTAAAGTATAACATATATTATAAAATTTTTCAACAAAACTCCTCATTTTAAAAATTTATCATCAAGTTGGATAGTTTAGTACTCCATTTTGAAAACTTTATATAAAACTCAAATATCTATCAAAATACTATACCAATTTTATAAAAAAACCATTAAATTAATAAGATAAGTAACAAATTATGGAATTTTACAATATTATTATTGACAGCATAAGATTTTTAAAATATAATTATTTGGGAGCTGTTTGAAATTTTTGATAGCTTGGTTAAAAATTACATAAGAAAAAGTTCAACTTTTCAAGTTTATTTGTATAGTTAAATTTATAAAATAAAAAATTCTAATCATAGGAGATCTCGACACATGCAAAAAAAACATACCACTTTCCTTAATAGTATAATTGTTAAATTTCACAAAAGCAATTTTAACAAAAAATCAAAAACTAGAATTTCCAAATATGTAACTTCTACTTTAGCTGTGTTAACTTTAACCAATTTTGGAAATATTCATATTCAAGCCGTACCACCTAAAGTAGTTCCTCATACTGCCTCTTCCACAAACAATAAATCAAATCAAAAAAAGTCCTACGGTTCATTAATTTATTACAATCTTCAATCGGAACTGGACAATAAAAACAGTAGACAATTTAGAGCACAACTAATAAAACAGAATCAATATAAACATGACGTGTTTAAAAATAAACTTGAAGATTATATGACAAAGAGTATTTCTACACTGATTAAAAATCTATACACTTTGGAATTGAGTGATTATACCAGAGAAAATTGTATTAGACATAACTATAAAAAATACTTCGAAATTCAAAAAAAGTTATGCAGATTATTTAATGAGTCCGAATTAGAAGGTTTTTTGCCCATGCAGCATTCAATGGAATTTAACAAAGATAAAAGTATTACGGTATCAGATGATGGTTTTGCAACAATTCATGAAATAAATTGTTTATCTATACAGTTTCCTGCTTATTTGTTTTCCAGTGGAACAATTTTGCCTTTAGGGGAAAAAGTATTTGCTAGGTTAAAACCGAAACGTACTCAAACTATTCAATATCCTTACGTTCCTTCTGATTCCGAAAGAAAAATGTGGAAGAATTTTTGCCCTGCCTGCAAAAATCTTAATGGTACTCAATTATATGAGTATATAGCTAACCAGTATTATGCAGAGTAAAATTATTTAATAATAGATTTAAATACAAGTTTATTTTAAAAACAAATTATTCAAAATAATTTTTATGGTATGTACAAGTTCAAGTTTGTATTTTTTTGGACTTGTACTATAATTATTTTGTATCAAATTATTTAGGAGAAATGTATGAATATATCTGTATTAGGTTGTGGACGTTGGGGATCCTTTATTGCTTGGTATCTTAACAAAATTGGTCATAATGTAACTTTATGGGGCAGAGAGTCGTCTGATAAGCTTAAAGAACTATCATTTTTAAGAAAAAATAGTTTTTTGGAGATAAATAAAGATATATTAGTTACTTCCAACTTAGCAGTAGCTTTAGAATCCTCATCGACGATAGTAATTTCAATAAGTGCCCAATCTTTAAGAACTTTTCTTGAAAACCTAAACTTGCAATTTCAAAAGGAAATAAAAAATAAAACTTTTATTCTATGTATGAAAGGCATTGAAGAAAATACCGGTAAAAGACTTTCACAAATCGTTAAAGAATGTTTAGGTGAAAGCACCAATGTAGCAGTGTGGATCGGACCCGGCCATGTTCAAGATTTCGTAAGGGGTATTCCAAATTGTATGGTAATAGATTCCGAAAACAAAACTTTAAAAATGGATCTTGTAAATAGTCTATCCAGTAATCTTATACGTTTTTACTTTGGAACGGATTTAATAGGAAATGAAATAGGGGCAGCAGCCAAAAATGTTATGGGTATTGCAGCAGGTGTCCTAGACGGAATGCATTTAAGCTCTCTAAAGGGGGCACTTATGTCAAGAGGCACGAGAGAAGTATCCCGATTAATAAAAGCTTTGGGAGGAAACGAGCTGTCCGCTTACGGACTTGCCCATCTTGGAGATTATGAAGCCACACTTTTTTCTCCCTATAGTAACAACCGTTTATTTGGAGAATCATTAGTAACTAATTCACCTTACACTAAACTTGCAGAGGGAGTCGCCACTTCCAAGGCTCTTTTAACATTAGGTAAAAAATTTTCAGTAGATCTTCCTATTTCCCAAGCAGTAAATGATATTATAACAAAGAAAACAGATCCCGAAACTTGTATATCCAATCTGTTCTTGAGAAGTTTGAAACCTGAATTTTAATGTATTAAGTATATTTTATCATAAATACATTTCTTTATTTCTTCGAATTCTGTTTCAGTCAGAACTTTAGGATAACTCATTAAATACATTCTTATAGGTTCACTATTTTTTCTTAATGGCATTTGATAATACTTAAAGTCATTTTTAATAAATCCAATTCTTTCATAAAAACTTATCCTTCTAAGGCTTAATTCGTCCTTTGGGAGTTCTACCTCCAAAATAATAGGAGACTGAGAAGTACTTATAAATTCTTTAAGCATGATACTTCCTATTCCTTTGCTTCTTTCAGATGATCTTACAGCAAAATGTTCTATAAAACTAAATTCAGACATTTTCCAAGAACAAATAAAACCAATTAACTCATTTTTTTCATTCTGTTTAGTGGTAATGTAATAATTAGAACTTTTTAATAATTTTTTTTGCTCTTCGTAACTTCTATACTCTTCTTTAGGAAAAGAAGCCTCCATAATATTAAATATTTCATCGAACTCTCTATACATGATGTAATTCCTCCAATCAATTCTAAAAATTTCTTAAATATAATTATATCAAAATTATAAAAAATAAGTTAATTTTTATATATTATCAAAAAAGTAGTGCATTATTTCTTGAATTATGTTAAAATTGTATCATGAATCTTAAACAAATTTTATTTGCATAAGTAAGATTTAAGAAATTAATCTGGATTTTATTTTCAAATTGAACTAGAATTATTAACACAAGCAACTGCAAAATTTTCACTAAAAACTTTAAAATGAAATCAATAAAGTAAATATGAAGAGGTGCATGAAAAATGAGTTTTTTGAAACTAATGTTTGGAAATTACAGTAAAAGAGAGCTTAAACGTATACGTCCAATTTGTGATGAAGTACTTGCACTTGAAAAAAAGTACCTTAATATGACTGACGAAGAGCTTTCTTCTCAAACTATGGTACTCAAGGAAAGATTAAAAAACGGAGAAACACTAGACGATATTCTCCCCGATGCTTTTGCAGTGTGCCGAGAAGCGGCAGATAGAGTGCTAGGAATGCGTCACTTCCCTGTTCAAATAATTGGAGGAATTGTCCTTCATCAAGGAAGAATAAGTGAAATGATGACAGGTGAAGGTAAAACTTTAGTGGAAACATTACCTGCATATTTAAATGCACTTACGGAAAAAGGTGTACACATCGTAACTGTAAATGATTATCTTGCTAAGCGTGACTCTGAATTAATGGGAAAAGTATATAGATTTTTAGGATTGGAAGTTGGTTTGATAGCTTCAAACATGGAAAATTCTAAAAGAAGGAAAGCATATCAGGCAGATATAACTTACGGTACTAATAATGAATTCGGATTCGATTACTTGCGTGATAACATGGTAACCAATAAAAGAATGAAAGTCCAAAGAGGACATAATTTCGCAGTAGTAGACGAAGTAGATTCTATTTTAATAGATGAAGCCAGAACACCTTTAATCATTTCCGGTGAAGGAGATAAGTCAACCGAGCTTTATACTATTGCTAATGAGTTCGTAAAAACTTTGACAATGCTTAAAGTGGCAGAAATAGATACTAAAGAAGATAATGAAGAACTTTTTAAGGATCATGATTATGTAGTCGATGAAAAATCTAAAACTGCCACCCTTACTCAAGCCGGAGTTGCAAAAGCAGAAAAATATTTTAATATAGAAAATCTTACCGACCCGGAACATATAACACTTCAACATCATATCAATCAAGCACTTAAAGCCCATGGAGTAATGCAAAGAGATATAGATTATGTAGTAAGAGATGGAGAAGTATTAATAGTAGATGAGTTCACCGGAAGAATAATGTATGGAAGAAGATATAATGACGGCTTACATCAAGCAATCGAAGCTAAAGAAGGAGTAAAAATAGAGAAAGAGTCTAAAACTTTAGCTTCAATTACCTTCCAAAATTACTTCAGACTTTACAGTAAGCTTTCTGGAATGACCGGCACCGCCGCTACAGAAGAAGAAGAATTTCGTGAAATATATAAACTTGATATAGTTGAAATTCCAACAAATAAACCAAAAATTCGTATTGATCTCCCAGACATTGTATATGCAACTCAAAAAGCTAAATTTAAAGCAATAGTGGAAGATATAATAGAAAGTAACAAAAAAGGACAGCCTGTACTCGTCGGTACGGTTTCTATAGAAAAATCAGAACTTTTAAGCGTAATGCTTGAACAAAAAGAAATTAAGCATGCTGTTTTAAATGCTAAATATCATGAAAAGGAAGCCGAGATCATCGCTCAAGCAGGTAAAAAAGGCGCTGTTACAATAGCTACTAACATGGCGGGACGCGGTACAGACATAGCTCTGGGAGGAAATGCAGAATATATGGCTAAGTCCAAAATGAAAGAGCTGGGATATACAGACGCATTGCTCGCTGAGGTAGATAGCTTCTCTGAAACCGAAGATCCTAAAATTTTAGAAGCACGCGAAAAATATAAAAAATTATATGCTGAATTTAAAGAATCTTTAAAAGGTGCAGCAGAAGAGGTAAGAAACCTTGGAGGGCTATACGTAATCGGTACGGAAAGACACGAAACCAGAAGAATTGATAATCAGCTGAGAGGCCGTGCAGGAAGACAAGGAGATCCAGGAAAAACTAGATTCTTCTTATCTCTCGAAGATGATCTTATGAGACTGTTTGGTGGCGAAAGGATTCAACGCATAATGAATATGCTTAATTTAGATGAGGACACTCCTTTGGAAGCTAAAATGCTTACAAAGTCTATAGAATCTGCTCAACGTAAAATAGAAGGAAGAAACTTTGCAATACGTAAGAATGTACTTCAATACGATGATGTTTTGAGCCGTCAACGTGAGATAATTTACTCTCAAAGAGATCAAGTTCTTGATGGAGAGAATTTACATGATCAAATAATCAGTATGATAGAAGAAAGCGTCGCTAAAGTAGTAAGCCGCTATATATCAGATAGTAATCCTAAAGAAAATTGGAACATAGAAGGATTAAAAGGCTACTATATGGACTGGGTATTATCTCCCGAAGATTTTGTCTTTGATTCTGAAAATCCAATTAACATGACAGCTCAAGAAATAACTGAATTTATAATTAATAAATGTAAAGAAATTCACTCCAAACACGAAGAAATATTTGGCAGTGAAATGACAAGAGAAATAGAAAGACATATTTTATTAAGTAACGTTGATGAACAATGGATGGATCATATAGACGCTATGGAAGAACTTAAACAAGGAATAAATTTGCGTTCATACGGTCAGAAAGATCCTGTAGTGGAATATCGTGTAGAAGGATTTGAAATGTTTAACGCTATGGTAGAAACTATAAGAGAAAATACTGTAAAAATGTTAATTTCATTCAGAGTAGGTTCAAACGACAGACAATCTAACTTATTGATGTTCCCGGGATTCTAAATTAGAATCAGAGACTTGTTAACTCAATTATACTTTTAACTTAATCACGCGAAAATCGCGTGATTTTTTATATTACGTAAAATAAACCCACGTACTAAACACGTGGATTTTTTAAATTTTATAGTCGTAATAATTTAATATTACTCTTTAATATCTCTTTTAAGAAAAGTCCAAATCCCAATAAATGAAAAAATTATTATTGCTACTACACATACAATCAAACCAGTAATTATATCTTCTTGAGAAATGTTTAAGGATAAAAATACATTCGAATAAAAACTGGGAAGATATTTGTCACTTCTTAAATCTTCTATATTGAACCATTTATAAGCCAGAAAATTTATTGTTGTTGTTATTCCTGCTATAAACATTGTACTCAATAAGTTCGTTGCAACAGTTCCTCCGCTCTTCCTTATTAGAAAACCAATCATTACGAAAAAGCATTGCATCGTAACTTCAACAAAAATAAATAATGCAACCATTCTCAAAATTTTAAGATAATCATCTCTCGAAAAGTCTCCAGAGCCCCACAGTATGTTGCCTAATATCCAAGAAGATACCCCATTAATGATTACATATGCTGCTACTGTAAATATTCCTATTATTACTTTTGAAAAATAAATAGATATTCTACTTTGACCACTTGAAATCATATTTTTTATTGTTCCGAATGAAAATTCATTAGGTACAAATAATGAAATAAATATAGTGTAAAATAAAGCTCCTGAAGATAATCCCTGCATTAAGGCATTAATTCCACTATACCCAAATAATCCTACAGGCAATCCATTAAATTGTAAATTAGTCGACCAAATTCCTAGCAAAGATAACGCTACTCCTAATAATCCACAAATATAAAATGACTTCATTCGAAATAATTTATAAAAGTCTGCTCTAATTAAATTAAGCACTTTCTTTCCCCTCCTGCATAAGTTTTATAAAATAGTCTTCATAACTTCCCTCTTCTTTAGAAATAGATTCTACTATAATGTCATTTTTGGCTAAAACAGAATTTACTTCCCCAGACCTATCTACAGAATCGTATATGTAGATTATATTTTTGTCTACTTTCAAATCCAAAATATCTAGTTCATTATTTAAAATTTCAATAGCTCTGTCCGGATTGTTAACAGTAAGTTTTGTAAACGAACGAACTTGACTTTTTAATTCATCACTTGTCATTTGAGCTACAAGCTTTCCTTCATTTATAACTCCATAAGCTGTACACATCTTAGAAAGCTCTCCAAGAATATGGCTAGATATTAAGACGGTTATACCAGCTTCCTGATTAAGTTTAATAATTAATTCCCTTATTTCTCTTATACCTGTAGGATCCAGACCATTAATTGGTTCATCTAAAATTAAAAATTCAGGATCTCCAACAAGTGCTAAAGCTATCCCCAAACGTTGCTTCATTCCCAAAGAAAAGTTTTTAGCTTTCTTATTCTCTGCTTCTGAAAGACCTACCACTTTTAAAAGTTCATCTGTAATGGTAGCATCTTCAATACCTTTCATTATCCTTTGAACTTCTATGTTCTGTCTAGCAGTCATATAAGGATAAAATGCTGGATTTTCAATAACTACACCAATCTTTTTTCTTCCTTCGCTTAAATTTAAGTCTTCGAATAACTTTATTTCACCGGATGTTGGCTTAGTAAGACCTGCAATAAGTTTGATTGCAGTAGTTTTACCTGCACCGTTTCTACCTATAAAACCATAAATATCCGACTTACGAATTTTTAAACTCACATCACTTAAAGCATTTTTTCGCCCGTAAGTCTTGGTTAAATTATTGGTTTCTAGAACATACTCACTCATAAAAATCCTCCTTAAATTACCTTAGATAGGCAGCCCTCGCCTAACACTTTAATATTATATCTATTAAGCGTTAGAGTCAAGAAAAAGTTCTTATTATCACATAACTTCCTATATTATTTTATCATTTTTAAACTTATTATATATATTCTTCACCATTTCTGAAGCTATAGGTCCGGCAGATCTTATACCAAAGTCTCCATTCTCCACTATTACCACAAAGGCTACAGGAAATGATTTATCATATGAAAATCCTACCATCCAACCATGTGGTTTTTTATTGCTTCCAACTTCTGCAGTCCCAGTCTTTGCACACATCGGAAACCCTGAAAACATGGCATCACCATAACCGTTTTTCATAGTATATCTCATCATTTCCTTAACCTTATTGGCACTTACTGAGTTTATAAATTTAGTTAAACCCGGAGATTTATATTTAGTTTCAGAAAAATAAGAATTCATTTTTGAAGACTTTACTATATAAGGCTCTACACATATTCCATCATTAGCTAAGGCTCCCATGATTTTAAGCATATGCATAGGATTCAATTTATCAGTATACTGACCTATGCCCGACCATCCTAATCCTCCTAAAGAAGCATTTTCTACGTTATATTCACTGATTTTAAGATCCAACTTATCAAATTTCAATTTGTTATTGAATCCAAATTCATTCATTTTTTCCGTCATTTTTTCTTTTCCTAGCTCTAAAGCAATATCGGCGAAAGCAATATCAC
Source organism: uncultured Eubacteriales bacterium (assembly GCA_934702115.1). GTDB lineage: Bacteria > Bacillota > Clostridia > Oscillospirales > Acutalibacteraceae > UMGS1491. The sequence goes on from CAKUYF010000004.1 coordinate 25,789, forward strand.
AAGATTTACAAAGTGCGTCTTTCAAAGTTATTTTCCCATGATTTTTCATACATACTATTTTTTCACCATCAACTGTTTTAACCTTATTACAAGTAAAAGTTTTTTTATCAGAATCTTCTATTAAATCTAAAGCAGCTAAAGTAGTAAAAATTTTAAGCACGGAACCAGGAGTGTAAGAGCTGGAAACCGCACGATTTAAGTAAATACCTTCATATTTATCTTCACTCTTTATTAGCGGTCTATTCATTACATCATATGTAGGTAAACTTACCATACAAATGATTTCACCATTCAAATAATTATAAGCCAAAGCGGTGCCTTTTTTGCCCTTAAAACTCTCACTTACTTTACTGCAAATTTTGCTGTCAAGAGTAAGCGTTAAATCTTGACTAAATCCCAATAAGTTGGGAGCACCGAATCCAGTTACAAAATTATAGCCAAATAATTCTGATTTATAAAGGCTCTGAATGGAAGTAGGTATAAATATACAGCCATCTCCTACAGTATGAAGAAGTGCTTTTCTAATTTTTTCATCCTCATTATATTTTCTTTTTTTGTTCTCAGTTTCAGCAAGTACTACACCGGATTTATCCAGTATTTTCCCTTGAGAAACTGTACCTTGAGAAAGATGACGATTAACTGAAGAAAAAGCCCATTCCTTACTTTTAAGCGAAAATTCATATACAAAAAAAATTAACCCTATAGAAAATAAAAGTATAATAAAATATAATACCATAGATCTTAGCCGTGTAATCCTCATTTTAATACTCCTTTACACTTAAAACTTGTACTATTTTTTTATACCGTATGTACGTTCATCCGATGCCTTTATGAAAGCAAGTAACCCCCAAGTGGATATCAGACTTGACCCCCCTAAACTTACAAATGGAAGCGTTACCCCTGTAAGTGGAAAAATGTCAGTACTTCCAAAAACATTCATCATCATCTGAAAAAGTATAATAGCTGCTGCAGCACATGAAGATATAGAGTAAAATGTTGAACGGCTTTTTAATCCACATAACCGTGCGTATATCCCAATAATCCCAATAGAAATAATAATTAATAAGCTTAAAATTAAGCCCCACTCTTCACATAACATCCCAAATACTAAATCACTAGGTGCTGCAAATATATACTTTAAGCATCCTCGTCCAATCCCCATTCCTAAAAGTCCCCCGCTAGCTGAATAAGCTAATACTCTAGTTTGTTGATAACCTATATCGTTAACATGTTCCCATACATGACGCCATGCAGCAAATCTATTAACTACATATGGTTTAAATTTTAAAATAAAAGTTAAACCTATCCCTGCAGATACTAAAGTTAAAAATATAGTCCTAATACTTCCCGATCTCATAAAAGCAATCACAATAAAAGCCACAAAAAATATACAAGCAGTTCCGAAATCCCCCATTAAAAAAAGCGCACCCATGCACGTACATGAAAATAATATAAATCCTGTTAGATTTTTAGCAGTCTGAAGGCCGTAAAGCGTAGAAGCTCCAAAAAATACAAACATCACCTTTACAAGCTCTGAAGGTTGTACAGAAATATTTCCTAGAGTTATCCAGTTCTGAGAACCATTTTTAACTTGTCCAAAAATAAGATTGATAATTAAAAGTATAACAGCTAAACCCGCTATATATATCCTACATCTCATGGCAAAATCAGGATTTTGTATAAAAAATGTAATACAACTGAAAAAAATTACACCTATCGTAAGTGCAAAAAGCTGAGTATAAGCACTCTCAGAACTAACTGAATAAGAATTTATAATTCCAATTCCGCTTAAAAATAATCCTAAAATTTCTAATTCAAAATTGACTCTTCGAAATAAAAATCGAAAAATAAAATAATAAACCCATGATATACCCACAATTATGCTTACCAAAATTAAAGGTTCTTTATTCCACTTTCCTTCTGAATAACTTAGTTGCAATGAAGCAAGAATATGAAATATATTGGTAAGAAATATCATAAAGGCAGAAGGTATTTCTTTACTACTTAATCTTCTTTTCTTTTTGCAGTTTCGCTTAAAAAAACCATATGCACCTTTTTTTAAAATTAATTCTCTGTCGCCTATTCTTAAGCGATCTCCTATAAAAACCTTTTCAGCCTTTTCTATCTGTTTTCCGTTTAAAAATACTCCCATTTTGGAATTTGTATCTGCTATAAACCAACCTTCATCTCTTCTATAAAGTACAGCGTGATCCCGTGTTACTACAGGGCTATCTATAACTATATCACAATGTTTATGCCTTCCAATAGAATTTTCCCAGTACATTACAGGTATACATATATTTCTGGAACTGTCATAAAGAGTCACTAATACTCTGGAATCACTAAGATTACTAAATAAAGAATAAAAACAAAAATAAAGAATTAAAATAGCTATCAAAGGTAAAGCGGTTTGAAATATATAAAGAAGTACCAAAATGAATGAATTGATAATTTGTATCACTCCCTTTATTAGTTAGATTTTGATCTTCTAATAAGAGATTTAGCAGTTGAAAATAACTGCTTGAATTCTTGAGTTTTGCAAAAAAATAATATATTTAAAAAATTCGGAATTATAAGACAAATAATAAAATTAACAAAAATCTGAGATATAAATTCTGCATTCATTCCGCTAACAGAAAAAACAGTTAAATATTTAATTACACACTCTTTTATATTCTTAATAAAAGCTATTTTATTGCATACTATATACGACAAATATGCATATCCAGCAGTTACTATAGTATAAATAATAAACCTATAATGATATGATTTAACATCTTTTCTAAAAACCATATTGTATACTAAATACGGTTGCGTCCAATGAGAAGAAGAAAAAAGTCCTATTATGTTTCCAAGCATTACTCCAGCAATTCCTAAAGGCTTTACAAGCAAAAATGAAAACAAAATCGTAACTATCGCTCCTAAAATAGCAGGATATTTATCAGGATCATATATTCCAGCTCCAATCTTAGCCATGCTTATAGATTGTCTAATACCGTATATGTATAAATATCCAGCAATAAAAACAGTTGTCCACATATTGAATGCAGAACCAGACCCGGTCCATAATTCAATAAAAGGAGTAATCACACAAATAAAAGCACTTATAATAAATGAATAAAGTAAAAAATTTAAAAAATACAGTACATTGAAATTATTATAAACTTTATCTCTATTTTCAGCAGTACTAATTAAATTTCCAAAACTCGCTAATATACCATTAAAAATTTCATTGGTAACAGTAGTAATTGCCATTACTATAAGAGTATAGTTATAATAGACACCATTCTCTTTTAAACCTACACCATAAACTATTATTAAACTCGAAGCACTTGTGGATCCAAATCCTGCAATTTTATGAAAAAGCATCGCTTTTATATTTTTAAAAAGATCCCTTTTTTCAATTTCCGGTAAAGAACCCTTATTTTTAAGATTTATAAAACTATAGTTTTTGTCAAATCTATAAGATATTACAACATTTTCAAGTAATCTAAAAAAAACTTTACATATAACATATCCTTCAAATGACTTAAAAATTTTAAGTACAGCTATCTGCGATCCAAACATTAAAACTTGTCCAAAAATATGAATCAAATTATTAACGTAATTTTTTTGATCAGCAATAAACATAGACCGTTTGTGGGAAAATAAATAAGAAGCAGCTACATCTAAAACATACAAAATAAAAATCTTTGAAAGCCATATTTTTGAAAAGTCCTCTTTGATAGGCTGAACTACAAAATACGACGCTATTAGTCCACAAAATATTACTAAACTTGAAATTACTATATAAGACTTCCTTAAAAAAGATAAAATTACAGCCACTTGATCCCAATCTTTTTGAGCAATAGGTTTATAAAGCTTATATACAATCCCAACCCCTAAACCCATCTCTACAATCGCAAGTGCTGAAACTACATTAAGAAAAGCCCCTTCAATTCCTACAAGCTCTAAGCCTAAAATTTGAGCAAACATCCTACGAGTTATAAACG
>CAKUYF010000005.1 GCA_934702115.1 uncultured Eubacteriales bacterium
ACTGTGAAGATGATAATGTAGTTGCTTGCAGACACCTTAAAGAAAATACTGATTATATACTTAAGTCTTCGTCGGGAAAAGTTTTGATATTTAATACTGAATTTTTAAGCTTAAAACAAACAAAAAATACTCAAGGCATATCCGTCATGAAACAAAAGAAAGGTCATAAATTGATAAGTGCTGAAGAGTATAAGCTTGGAAGTATTCAAAATGAGTCGGCTTATAGAGCTAAAAATTTGCCATCAAGCGGTAAATTATATTCCGACAATTCAGATAAGTGCGAGCAATTAACCTTGATATAGAATTAAAAGGAGTAATTATATGAAAAGAGTATTTTTAATAGTTCTTGATAGTGTAGGAATAGGTGAAATGCCTGATGCAAGCTCGTATGGAGACAAAGGCTCCAATACTTTAAAAGCGTGCTCAAAAAGCTTGTACTTTTCTATGCCCAATATGAAAAAATTGGGCTTTTTCAATATTGAAGGAAGTGAATATAATTTTAAAGAGCTTAAACCTTCAGCGAGTTTTGCCAGGATGAAAGAAAAATCCAAAGGTAAAGATACTATTATAGGCCACTGGGAAATTGCCGGAATTGAATCTAAAAGACCACTTCCTACTTATCCTAATGGATTTCCAAAAACGATTATTGAAGAATTTGAAAAACTTACGGGTTATAAAACACTCTGTAATCAACCTTATTCAGGCACAAAAGTATTGGAAGATTACGGGGAAGAAAGCGTAAAAACCAATAAATTAATAGTTTATACATCTGCTGACAGCGTATTTCAAATAGCCGCTAATGAGGATGTAGTTCCTATAGAAAAGCTTTATGAAATTTGTAAGATTGCAAGAAAAATTTTAAAAGGTGATCATGCTGTAGGAAGAGTTATTGCAAGACCTTTTAAAGGAAGCTTCCCTAATTTTTTCAGGACTGCTAACAGACATGATTTTGCATTGACCCCTCCGGAAGAAACTATGCTTGATTTAATAAAAGAAAGTGGTAAAAAAGTAATAGCTGTTGGTAAGATAAGTGATATCTTTGGAGGAAGGGGAGTTAGCGAATCAATCAGAACTTCCGGTAATCCAGACGGGATAGATAAGACATTGAATGTTATGGGAGAAGATTTTGAAGGATTGTGTTTTGTCAACTTAGTAGATTTTGATATGCTTTATGGTCATAGAAATGATGTAGATGGATATGCTAAAGCTCTTTCCTATTTTGATTATAAGCTTAGTGATATTTTAAAAAATTTAAGGTCTGAAGATTTATTAATTATAACTGCAGATCATGGATGTGATCCTTCCACTGAGTCTACCGATCATTCAAGAGAATACACTCCCATGTTAATTTACGGCAATAATATTAAACCGGGAGTAAACTTAGGAACCCGTGAATTTTTTGGAGACATTGGGGCTACAGTACTTGAATACTTGCAAATAAATAAAAAAATTAAAGGAACATCATTCTTAAATGAGGTAATAAATGAATTTTAAAATAAGCAAAGTAAATTTTATTTTATGGAATAAAAAAATATTAATTTGCACTTTAAGTTTGTTCTTTTTGGGTTTAGCGGGATCGCTTAACATAAAAGCGGCTTTGGGAGCAGATCCCATTACCGTTTTTTATGAAGGATTAAGTAAGAGTCTAAATATGGATATAGGTATAACAATAAATATATTAAATGTTATTCTTACAATTGCTGTTTTGTTTATAGAACGAAAATACATTAACATAGGTACATTGATATATGTTTTAACTTTAGGGTATTTCGTGAATTTCGGCATATGGTTATATGAACTTTTTCCTATTCCGAATAGTTTCATAGTTAGGCTTTTAGTATCTCTGTTTGGTTGTCTGTTAGCTTTTATAGGACTGGGCGGGTTTATGGCAATTAATATAGGTGTTGATCCTTGGACGGCTATAACGCTAATAGCCTGTGAGAAATTAAAAAAGTCTTTTAGATTGATTAGAACTATACTTGATGCGTCAACTCTTATTTTAGGTATTATTTTAGGTGGAACATTCGGAATTATTACAGTATTTTGTGTTTTAGTTGGAGGATTTTCAATTCAAAAAATTTACGACGTTATTGACAAAATGATCAAAAAAATGCTAAAATCCAACTGTGAAGATTAAGTTAAAAGGTGGTGAAGAAAAAGAAGAAGTAAGTTTATGATTTTAGTAAAATTAGTAAAAGATCTAAAAATTCGGACAAACATTTCTGTTAAAAGGTGGTGAATAGAGACCAAAATTAGGTTAGTTAAAAGTATCAACGCTTACTTTTAATTACTAATAGGTCTTTTATTTATGTCAAATTTACCTACTCCACACATTTCAGCCCAAAAAGAAGATTTTGCTTCTACAGTTTTAATGCCGGGTGATCCTTTAAGAGCTAAATATATTTCTGACAATTTTTTAACTGATGTAAAATGTGTGAATAAAGTAAGGAATATGCTTGGATTTACAGGAAAATACAAAGGAATTTCCGTTTCCGTAATGGGAAGTGGAATGGGCATGGCATCCATAGGTATATATTCGTATGAACTTTTTAAATTTTATGAGGTTGAAAACATAATAAGAATTGGAAGTGCGGGAGCACTTGCAGATGAAGTAAATTTAAGAGATATAGTAATAGCTATGGGAGCATGTACAGACTCTAATTACGCTAAACAATATAATCTTAGCGGTACATTCTCTCCTATTTGTGATTTTCATTTACTTGAAAATGGAGTAAAAAGTGCAAGAAATTTAAATACTAAGGTGTCGGTGGGAAATGTTTATTCTACGGACGTTTTTTATGGTGACAAGGAAATCGCAGAGCGCTGGAAAGATATGGGGGTATTAGCCGTCGAAATGGAGACAGCCGCTCTTTATATGAATGCAGCAAAATTACGTAAAAAAGCACTTAGTATAGTTACAGTTTCCGATTGCCCTTTAAAAGGACTTTCCTTATCTTCAGAAGAAAGAGAACAAGGATTTTGTAATATGGTAAAAATAGCGCTGGATACGGCAATAAGTATTTAAAAATGAAATTTTAATTAGCAAGGAGAAAGCCATGAAAAAGATACTTTCAAGAGTGATTTTAGTTGTCTTTACTGCTCTGACTTTAGGCTTTTGTGCAATAATAGTAAAAGCGGGAATATTAATTTCTCAAGGTTCAGGAACAGATAATAGATTTTTTGTTGCTATGGTAACTGACGGCGGAGGAGTCAATGATCAGTCATTTCAGGAATCCGCTTGGCGTGGTTTGAAAAATTTTTCTCAAAATACAGGTTCCAAAGTAAGATATGTAGAATGCCAGCAATCTTCGGATTTTCCTATAAACATTGATAAGCTTGCAGACGAAAATACTAATCTTACCTGGGGAATAGGATATAAATTAGCAGATCACATTGATTTAGCATCAAAAATAAATCCTGAACGAAATTATGCTATAGCTGATTTCTCTTTTGGAGAGAGCACTCCTGAAAATGTTACAGGAGTATTATTTCGTGCAGAAGAATCTTCATTTTTGTCAGGGTACATAGCCGGACTAAAAACTAAAAAAGCTATGGTAGGATTTATAGGCGGTATGAAAGGCTTAGTAATAGATCAATTTGAATATGGATATAGAGCGGGCGTGGCATATGCGGCTCAAAAGCTTGGTAAAAATATAGACGTCAAAGTTCAGTATGCCGAAAGTTTTACTGATTCAGCTAAAGGTAAAGCGATAGCAATGAAAATGTTTGATGAATGTGATGTGGTATTTCATGCAGCAGGAGGTGCAGGAGTTGGAATAATCGAAGCAGCAAAAGAAAAGGACATGTATGCAATTGGAGTAGATATGGATCAATCTTTTTTAGCTCCGAACAATGTTTTAACTTCAGCCGTAAAAGATGTAGGGAAAGCTATAGAAATTATCTCTATTAAATTGATGAACGGCGAAAAAATCGGAGGTAAAACTTTTTCTTACGGCATAAAGGAAGGGTGCGTGGGAATACCTGAGAATAATCCGAATTTGGACAAGGATATTCAAAGTTCAGTTAAAAAATTAGAAGAAAAAATAAGCACAGGAGAAATAGTTCCTCCGGGTACTTCAGAAACATACGATAAATTCATAAGTGCACTAGTTAATATGAGGATTTAGATTGAAGGAGGATCACAGTGGAAATTAGTAAGGATTACGCAGTACAGATGCGAGGTATAACCAAGGTATTTGGTAATTTTAAAGCTTTGGATAATGTAGACTTAGACGTAAAAAAAGGCGAGACACATGCGATCTTAGGTGAAAACGGTGCAGGAAAAAGTACACTTATGAATATACTTTATGGACTTTATGAAGCTGACTCAGGTGAAATATATTTAAATGGGGAACGTGTTGAAATAAAGAAGCCCAGCTCTGCGATAAAAAGCGGTATAGGAATGGTACATCAACATTTTATGCTCATTGATAAATTCACCGTTATGCAAAATATTATTTTAGGAAATGAAACAACCGATAAATTTGGAATAATTAATACCCGAAAAGCTAAAAAAAGAGTTTTAGAAATAATTTCAAGATATGGAATGAAAGTAGATTTAAAACGAAGAATCAGAAGTATTTCAGTAGGTATGCAACAAAAAGTGGAAATATTGAAAGCACTTTACAGAGGAGCAGAAATTTTAATCCTTGATGAACCTACAGCAGTTTTAACGCCTTATGAAGTGGATGAATTACTTGAAATAATAGAAAATCTGAAAAAAGACGGGAAAACAATTATAATAATTACTCATAAGCTTAAGGAGATAAAAAAATCTTCGAAAGACTGTACAGTTATTAGAAAGGGCAAATTTGTAGACCGTGTAGATGTAGAAAAAGAAAGCGAACAAAGCTTAGCTGAAAAAATGGTAGGACGTAAAGTAAAATTAAGCGTAGAAAAAAGGCCGTCTGCTCCTGGAGATATTGTATTCGAGATTAATGATTTAAATGTAAAAAATGAAAGAGGACTTCAAGCAGTTAAGAATCTATCTATGACTTTAAGGAGAGGAGAAATATATGGTCTTGCCGGAATAGAAGGAAACGGACAAAAAGAACTTTTAGAAGCCATTATAGGCGTTAGGCACGTAGATGCAGGAAAAATTTTCATGAACGGAAATGAAATTCAAAATAAGAGTACAAGGCATATTTTAGACAGTAAAATATCTGTAATCCATGAAGACAGACATAAAGATGGATGTGTTTTATCTATGTCAGTTGCAGATAATGCGATTTTAAGTAAATACCGTGAAAAACCTTTTTGTATAAACGGATTCTTAAATTATGAGGAAAGAGACAAGTTTACGGATCAATTAATTAAAAATTATGATGTAAGACCTATAGGATGTAAATCCAGCAAGATAAGAAATTTATCGGGCGGAAACCAGCAAAAATTGGTTATAGGAAGAGAAATTTCCAATAATCCTGATTTACTAATTGCAGTTCAACCTACACGTGGACTTGATGTTGGAGCAATAGAATATGTTCATAAAATATTGGTAAATCTTCGTGATCAAGGTAAAGCTGTTCTGTTAATATCCTTAGAGCTTGATGAAATTTTGGATTTATCGGATCGTATAGCTGTTATATACGATGGAAGTATAGCGGGAGAGTTTAGTCAAGAAGAAGCTAATGAAAATAATGTAGGACTCTTAATGGCGGGAGGTAAATATAATGACACGCAAAATAGCTAAATTACTTAAAACACCTTTTTTCTGTACAGCTATGGCGATATTTTTTGGATTTATGGTAGCGTGTGGTATACTTTTATTAACTGGATATAGTGCTAGCGAATCACTGGCAGTAATGTTTAAAGCGGTGTTTTCAAGACCTAAATTTTTATTAAACGTTATTTTGAAAAGTACTCCGGTAATTCTTACAGGACTTAGTGTGGCATTTGCATTTAAATCAGGACTTTTTAATATAGGTGCAGAAGGTCAGTACATAATTTCAACTGTAGCGTCAACTATCACGGGAATATTATTTGATTTTCATCCGATTATTCAGATACCCTTGGTTATTTTATCCGGAATGTTGGCAGGCGGGATACTTGGTGGAATTGTCGGAATATTGAAATCTAAATTTGGAATTCATGAAGTACTTACGAGTATTATGTTTAACTGGATTGCACTTTATTTATGCAACTTTGTGGGAAACGTAGAAAGGTTCCACAAACCTGACAGCGATGGAACTTATTCTATAAATCCTTCAGGATTCACTCTTTTATTAAATGACTGGAAATTTTCTGAGGAAGGCAGAAATTTTTTAAAAGGAAATCCAATTTTAAATGATATGATTTTAAAGACTGATTTTAGTTTAAATTTTCTTATTGCTGTATTAATGGCTTTTGTTGTATGGGTAATAATTTATAAAACTAAGAAAGGCTATGAGTTTCGAGTTTCCGGTTTAAATCCTGATGCGGCACAAAAAGCGGGAATTAATGTTCAAAGGAATATTATATATACAATGATTATATCGGGACTTTTATCCGGGCTTGCAGGAGCATTTTCAATTACCGGAACTTCAACTCACAATATTCAAACTCTTGCAATTTTCGAAAATTATGGATTCAATGGCTTATCTGTAGCATTGATAGCAGGGAGCTCTCCTCTTGGATGTGTACTTTCAGGGTTGGTGTTTAGTGCTTTAATATATGCAGGACAATCTTTGCAGTTTAAAATAGGAGCTCCTTCAGAGATTGTAAATATAATGATTGGTGTAATAGTTTTCTTTGTAGCTTTGGTTAGGATAGTACCCGGATTAATAGATAAATTTTTAGAAAGAGAGGAGCGTCTGAATGTTAAGTAATATTTTAATCGCAATTTCTATAACTTTAATGTACTCAGCTCCTTTAGCTTTGGCAGCGATGGGGGGAGTTATATCTGAACGTTCTGGAATAGTTAATATTGGAATAGAAGGTATGATGAGCATAGGAGCACTTGCAGGAGCTACAGTTGGTTATTTTTCAGGTAATGCTTGGCTTGGATTTTTATGTGCAGGGCTTGCAGGAGGATTAATGGCGTTATTACATGCCATTGCGTCTATAACTTTTAGAGCCGATCAAACAGTTTCAGGAATTGCAATAAATTTAATTGGACCGGGAACTGCCATTTTTTTGTCAAGATATTTTTTTGACGGTGCTGCATTAAGCTTACCGGTACCGGAGAAACTTCCCAAAGTATTAGATAAAAAATACTTACAAGGGACTTTATTTGAGAATTTCAGTATAGACGTTACGGTTTTAATAGCGGCAATAGTAGTAACCCTTACGTGGTTTCTTCTCTATAAAACGAAATGGGGTCTTAGGATTAGGGCTATGGGAGAACATCCGGCAGCTGTTGATACTTTAGGAGTATCAGTATATAAATCAAGATATTTTTGCGTTATTCTTTCAGGAATTTTAGCAGGTTTAGGAGGAGGTACTGTTACTCTGGCAATAATTTCTCAATTTACACCCACTGCAATAAGCGGACAAGGATTTATTGCTTTAGCAGCTGTAATATTTGGGAAATGGCGTCCTTTCGGAGCGTATGGTGCCTGTTTACTGTTCGGCTTTTCTCAAGCTTTAGTTGTAATGTTAGGGGGCGGAGCTTTAAGTATACCTTCAAGTATCCTAGCCATGATCCCATATGTGCTTACTATACTTGTACTTATTTTGTTTGTTGGACGTTCTTCTGCGCCTAAAGCTTCAGGAATACCTTATGAGAAAGGTGCTAGATAAAAAATAAATTTTTCAGGAAAGGGTTTTTAATTTTGGAACTAAGTAAAATTTTAGAAAAAGTAGACCATACTCTTTTGAATGTTGATAGCACTTTTGCAAGTATTATTAAGCTTTGCGATGAAGCAATACAGTATAAGGTTGCCTCAGTATGTATAGCTCCTTACTTCGTCAAAAATGTAAAAGATTACGTAGAAAATAAAATGCAAATATGCACAGTAGTAGGATTTCCAAATGGATATAATACTAAACAATGTAAGCTTTTCGAAACCTCAAATGCACTTGAAAATGGTGCTGATGAAATAGACATGGTAATTAATATCGGAGCTTTAAAGGAAGGAAAATTTAAGTATGTAAAGCTATTTAAAAATTACGTAAGTAAAGGAGTAAAAATTAAAGCTGCCGGAGGAATTAAAACTTTAAAGGATGCTGAGGGTTTTATAAATGCAGGAGCTGACAGACTTGGAACGAGTAGAATTATAAAGCTTCTATCGGATTCGGTTAATATTAATCAATAAAATGAGTTAAATATTGTTTAGATACCAACAAGATAACTAAATTGAATTTTTTAATGTTAAGTAATTTTGAAGCCTAAAGATAAATTAATTTCAAGAATTTAATTATAATTTTTCAAAAAAGTTGGGGTTTTAATATGCGTACATATGATATAATAGCTAAAAAGAGAGATGGAAATGAATTAAATGAATATGAAATCAATCATATTATAAATGGATATGTAAACGGAGATATTCCTGATTATCAGATGTCAGCATTTTTAATGGCTATATATCTTAAAGGAATGACTGCAAAAGAATGCGGAGCTCTTACAAAATGTATGTTAGATTCAGGGGATGTAATGGACTTATCCGATATAAAAGGAATTAAAGTAGATAAGCACAGCACGGGAGGAGTAGGAGATAAAACTACACTTATTATAACTCCTATAGTAGCAGCATGTGGGGTAAAGGTAGCCAAAATGTCTGGCAGGGGATTGGGGCATACCGGAGGAACAATTGATAAGTTAGAATCAATTGACGGATTTAAAGTAGGCATTGAAAAGAAAAAATTCATTGAGATAGTAAAAAGAGTCGGATGCTGCATAGTAAGTCAAACAGGGAATTTAGTCCCGGCAGATAAAAAAATTTATGCTTTACGTGATGTAACAGCAACAGTTGAAAGTATTCCTCTTATAGCTTCCAGTATAATGAGTAAGAAGCTTGCATCAGGTGCGGATTGTATCTTATTGGATGTTAAGGTTGGAGACGGAGCTTTTATGAAAACTTCGGAGGAAGCTATAAAGCTCTCAAAGCTAATGGTAGAGATAGGAGAATCTTTTGGGAAAAAAGTTATAGCTGTTATAACAGGGATGGATGAACCTTTAGGAAATTCTATAGGGAATTTTTTAGAAGTTTTGGAAGCTTATAGAGTTTTAAATGGAAAAGGTCCAGAGGATTTAAAAGAAGTTTCAGTTTATTTAGCAGCTCACATGCTTTATATGGCAGGAATTGGTAATTTAAAGAAGTGTGAAGAAAAAGCTAGGAAGTCTCTCGAAGACGGAAGTGCTTTGGAAAAGTTTAAAGAAATGATTTATGCTCAAGGTGGAAATGCAGAATTTCTTGAAGAAAGATATTGGCAGAAAAAATTTGATGTAAAATATGAATGTTTATCTTCTGTTTCCGGGTATGTTACTAAAGTAGAAGCGAGTAAAGTTGGAAAAGCTTCTATGATTTTAGGATCGGGTCGTCAAGTAAAAGAAGACTCTATTGATCCTTATGCAGGAATAGTACTTAATAAGAAAGTGGGAGATAAAGTTGAAGAAGGAGAAACTTTGGGTACACTATATTCATCAGATATAAAAAAATGTAAAGACGCAGAAAAAATTTTTAAAGAAAGCTTTAGAATAAGTAATGAACCGCCACATAAAATTCCGTTTGTGCGTGCAAAGGTTACTTTTGATAGAGTAGATAAATATTTTGTGTAATCATATTTTTAATTTTAAGGGGGATATTTTAGGTGAAAGCAGAAGAAGCAAAACGTCTTGCAGAAAATTACAGAAAAGAAATTGAATATCATAATAAAAAATACTACGAAGATGATTCACCTGAAATAGAAGATTATGAATATGATCTGCTCTTAAAGAAATTAGAAGATTTAGAAAGCCAGTTTCCCGAGTTAAATAGGGATGATTATTCTCCAACGAAAAAAGTCGGGGGAAGAGCAAATGAAAAGTTTGCACCTGTGGTTCATAAAGTAAAAATGGAAAGCTTACATGATTCTTTTTCCAAAGAAGAAATAATAGCTTTTGACAAACGCATAAAAAGTGTAGTAAATAATCCTAAGTATGTAGTTGAACCTAAAATAGACGGTTTATCAGTATCTATAGAGTATGAGAACGGCAAATTAATCAGAGCTTCTACCCGAGGGGATGGAAGCGTTGGAGAAGATATAACAGAGAATATATATACGATTAAAAACCTACCTAAAAATTTAAGTAAAGAAGTCCCTTTTTTAGAGGTGAGAGGAGAAGTATATATTTCAAAAGAAAATTTTTTGAAATTGGTTAGCTCTCAAGAAGCCGAAGGCCATAAAGCTTTTAAAAATCCCAGAAATGCTGCGGCAGGATCTTTAAGGCAGAAGGATGCTAAAGTAACTTCTCTACGAAAACTTGATGTATTTGTATTTAATATTCAGGAAGTGGAAGGGTATAAATTTAAAAGTCATAAAGAGTCTTTAGATTTTTTAAAAGAATTAGGATTTACAGTTCTGCCTTTTTATAATTGTTATGATGATATAAATGACGTAATAAAGGAAATAGACAGAATCAATGAATTAAGGCTTTCTTTACCTTTTCAAACTGATGGTGCGGTAATAAAATTGGACTCTTTGGATGATAGAAAAATTTTAGGAAGCACTGCTAAATTTCCACGTTGGGCCGAAGCCTATAAATATCCTCCTGAAGAATGTAAAACAAAACTCTTAGGAATTGAAATAAATGTGGGTAGAACAGGTATTCTTACTCCCACAGGCATATTAGAGCCTGTTCTGATATCGGGAACAACTGTTAAAAGAGTAACACTTCATAATCAAGATTTTATTAAGGAAAAGGATATAAAAATAGGCGATGAAGTTATTGTTAAGAAAGCGGGAGAAATCATTCCTGAAATAGTTAAGGTAATTCATAGTGATGGCGATTCTAAAAGTTTTGAATTTCCAACAATATGCCCTTCTTGCGGATCTGCAGTAACAAAGCTGGAAGATGAAGTAGCTATTAGATGTATAAATACTGATTGCCCTGAGCAGTTGGTGAGAAATATTATCCATTTTGTTTCTAAAGGCGCTATGGACATAGAAGGTTTAGGAGAAGTGCTTGTAACAAAACTTGTGAAAAGTAGACTAGTTAATTCCTCTGTAGATCTTTATGATTTGACTGTAGAAAAGCTTGTGAGTATAGAAAGAATGGGAGAAAAATCTTCTCAAAATATTATTAATGCAATAAAAAATTCAAAAAATAAAAATTTGGACAAATTTTTGTTCGCACTTGGAATCCGTCATGTAGGTCAAAAAGCCTCTAAAATAATAACCAATAAATTTAAATCTATAGATGAGATAGTAAATATAACTGAAGAAAAAATATGTTCTTTAGATGGAATAGGAGAAATAACGGCTAAAAGTTTAATAAATTACTTTTCAGTTGTAGAAAATAGGTCACTTATTGAAAAATTTAAGTATCATGGACTCACTTTGCGTGCCGATGATTCTGAAATTAAAGATATGTTTATTGGGCAAACGTTCGTATTAACAGGTGCACTTGAAAATTTTACGCGTGATGAAGCAACAAAGCTTATTGAAAGTTTAGGAGGTAAAGTAACCTCCTCTGTATCTAAAAAAACTTCTTATGTAGTAGTCGGTTCAGAAGCGGGAAGTAAACTGGAAAAAGCTGTAAAGCTAGGTATAAAAATAATAGAAGAAAAAGAATTTTTAAGTCTGGTTAATAAATGAATTTAAGTTTATAATTATATTTTTTAAATTGAAAAGTTATAAAATATCTGATGGTAGCTTTGTTTACAAATTATACTTCATAGTATATAATTTGAATGATGAAAATTGCTTATCGGTTTAAGAAAAAGAATTGAATATACGTTTAGGAGGAATTAAACAAATGTCGCTGGAAAAAAAGCCCGACTTTTCAAAATTAGAAACAGATATTTTAAAATTTTGGGATGACCACAATTGTTTAGAAAAAATTAAAGAAAAAAATCAAGGTAAAAAGCCATTTCGTTTTTTAGACGGTCCAATAACTGCGAATAATCCTATGGGAGTTCATCACGCTTGGGGAAGAAGCATAAAAGATATTGCTTTAAGATATAAAGCTATGAATGGACACTCTTGCCATTATCGCAATGGTTTTGATACTCAAGGGCTTTGGGTAGAAGTTGAAGTAGAAAAAGAATTGGGTTTTAAAAGTAAAAAAGACATAGAAGCATATGGAATGGATAAATTCACAAATAAGTGCATTGAACGCATTAAACGATTTTCAAAAGTAATTACAGCTCAGTCTAAAAGATTAGGTCAATGGATGGATTGGAACAATTCATACTTTACTCATACCGATGAGAACATATCAGCCATTTGGTATTTTCTTAAAGTGTGTCATGAAAGAGGCTGGATACGACAGGCAAATCGTCCTATGCCGTGGTGCCCCAGATGCGGAACATCTCTTTCTGAGCATGAAATGTCAGGAGCTCATAAAGAAGTAACTCATAAATCTGTATTTTGTATTGCTAAAGTTAAGGACTGCTCTTTTGATGTTTTAGTTTGGACTACTACGCCTTGGACACTTTCCGCTAATGTTGCTTTAGCTGTTAATCCTACACTTGATTATGCGATTGTAAAATGCGAAGGATTTGAAAAGCCTATCGCACTAGCCAAAAATGCGATTAAGTATATCGACGGAGAAAAACAAGTTTTAAAGTTAATAAAAGGTGAAGAGCTTATTGGGCATGAATATGAAACGTTTTTCCCGCATCTTTCCGTTCAAAAAGGTATGGATCACAAGATTATTGCATGGGAAGATGTAGATGCAAATGAAGGCTGTGGGGTTGTTCATATTGCTCCGGGATGTGGTGCAGAGGATTATGAATTAGGTAAAAAATATAATCTCCCTGAGATATGCCCTGTAAACGAATCAGGATTATTTTATGACGAGTATGACTTCTTAAGCGGTAAAAGTGCAGCTGAAGCTTCTGAATTAGTTTTTGAAAAGCTTAAAGATCAAGGAAAGCTGTTTAAAGTTCAAGAATATAAGCATAGTTATCCTGTTTGCTGGAGATGTAAAACAGAGGTAATTTTTAGGCTTGTAAGAGAATGGTACATCCAAACAAGTGAAATAAAACCTAAACTTATAGAAGAGGCGGGGAAAGTAAAATGGGAACCTGCATTTATAGGTAAAAGAATGAATGATTGGCTTCAAAATATGGGGGATTGGAATATCTCCAGGAAGAGATTTTACGGATTACCGCTACCTCTTTACCCGTGTAAAAAATGTGGTCATTTAACTGTTGTAGGTTCCAAAGAAGAACTTGTGGAGCTTGGAGGAGAAGTAGCTCGTAATTTACCGGAGTTACATAGGCCATGGATAGATGAAGTTAAAATTAAGTGTCCTCACTGTGGGGATGAAGTTGAAAGAGTCCCCGACGTCGGAGATGTATGGCTTGATGCAGGTATAGTACCTTTTTCAACTCTTGGATATTTTTCAGATAGAGCTAAATGGGAAGAAAATTTCCCTATTGAGTGGGTAACGGAGATGCAAGAGCAAGTCAGGCTGTGGTTTTATTCGTTACTTTTCATGAGTGTAACTTTAACAGGCAGAGCGCCTTACGAAAAAGTTCAAGCTTATGGAAAGGTAGTAGCGGAAGACGGAACTAAATTTTCTAAGACAGGATTTATGATTCCTTTTAATGAAGCAGCGGATAAGATAGGAGCGGATGCTGTAAGGTATATTTTTGCAGCTGCTCCGATTGCAGGGGACGTCAGATTCGGATATACACTAGGAGAAGAAGCACGTAGGAAACTTTTAGGATTTTGGAACATATGTTCATTTTTTACTACCTATGCTGAAATAGATAAGCCGAAAATAAAGAAATGCAATCCTGAAAATCCAGTTGATAGATGGTTAAACAGTAGAGTAGCAGACTTTATAAATAAAGCTAAGAAGAGCTATGAATCTTATAATACGGTAGGAGTAATAAAAGAATTTGAAACTTGCATGGATGATATTTCAAATTGGTATGTTAGAACAAACCGTAGAAGATTTTGGAAAAATAAATTGGATACTGACAAAGAAAATGCGTATAATTCTCTTTATTATGCAATTAAAAATACAATAAAAGTAATGGCTCCTATTATCCCATTTATGACGGAACATCTATGGCAAAATATAGTCAAATCATATGAACCTGAAGAAGCTGAATCAATTCATCTTTCTGATTTTCCAGAGGTAATTCCATATGATAAAGAAATTTTGAAGGAAGTAGAAAAAGTTAGAACTGTAATAACTCAAGCATTGAAGTTAAGGAATGAAAAAAATCTGAAAGTACGCCAACCGCTTTCCAAGCTTTATTTAGACAAAATGTTTAAAGATGTTTTACCTTATGAAGATGTAATAAAAGAAGAATTAAACATTAAGAACATTATTTGTTTAGAAGACTTTTCTGAAATTCAAGATGAATATGTAAAGTTAAATTTCAGCATAGCTGGACGTAAACTAAAAGGTGACGTAAATAAAGTAAAGCAAATCTGTGAAAATTTAGATGCAGTGTTTCAACGTTCTTTAGTTTCGGAAATCAGAGATAGCAATACTATAAGTCTTCCGGGATATGATAAGCTTATAGATGTAGATTGTTTTAGCATTATATCCAAAGAAAAAGAAAATATTGCTGTGGATGAAGACTCAAAGTTAATTGCTATAAATACTGAAATAACAGAAGCTCTTAAAATGGAGGGAATTTACAGGGAAATTTTACGTAATTGTCAGTTAATGCGTAAAGAAGCAGACTGCGATGTATGCGAAAGAGTAACTTTAAGCTTTAAGACGGAATCAAACATTATAGAGTCTACACTAAAAGAGTACAAAAACGATATAGCCAGGGAAGCCCTTGCAAAGATTGAAACCATAACTAACATGCCTACATTAGAAAAGAACATTTCTATAGATGGCGAAGAGGCTAAAATTCTTCTTATGCGATAAGAAATAGAAAATGTGATTCAAAATTTAAATAGATAGAAAAGTAACACTCGCTTTTTGAAGCGAGTGTTATACTAAAAATTACTAGAGTTAAATTATGGAATAATTAAAAACAAAAATTAACAAATATATCATTAAATCTAGCCTTCAAATGACTTTCAAAAAGAAATGGAAAGTCTTATGTTTTATATGGATATAATCATAGCATTGTAACACAGCAAGCATTACAATTTAGATGAAAAATTTAATTAAGATAATTTCTAAGCTGATTTCATAAGTTTTTTTATTGGGATAAAATTTATTTACCTCTAATTTTTTCACTAATTTTACCATAAGCCCATTTAACGCCTTTATATCCTCCATATGCTGCAGCCGAAGTTAACGCCGTTCCAACTACTGAGCCTGAAAACAAAGCAGCTCTTTCGGCTATACTAGCATTACTGTCAGCAAAAGCTGCTATGATACCGCCTACTGGATTGAGCACTAGTGAGCATTCAAAGTCTTCAGCAAAGCTTCCACCTGAAATTTCATTAAGATCTTCTTCTGAAAGAGCTGCACCTTTTTTTTCGCATGCCTTATTGATAATTGCTCCTAAAGCTTGGACTTCTTCTTTAGATATTTCAACTCCTTTTTCAGCAAAAGCTTTTTGTACTTCTTCGGGTGTTTCCATTTTAATTATACTTTCAGAAAAATCCTTATCTTTAATTAGCTCTTCAAATTTATTCTTATTTTACATTTATTTTTGCACTCCTTTTTGATAAAATGTAAACTATGAACAATTTGATTATATCTTGCTAACTTAAAAAAGTCAATATTTTTTAAAATTTATATAAATTCAACAAAAGAATAGCTCTTTCAGATTTTTACATCCAAAAGAGCTAAAAACTACTTTAAATCCTATCCTAAGATTTTATTTTTCACTTGTACTGCTTTACTATATAACCACGGAGCAAAAAATCCTATAGCTACCCATGTAGCAGTTGAGAGAAGCTGTCCTTTTTCGTTGTCACTTGAATTTAACGTAACTACTTTCCAAGCATTTTCAAAAGGTTTTTTCATTCCACACAAAAAGCTATCTTTAACATTGCTCAAATTCCCACCGCTTACACTAGATAATTCTGATTCATTAAGCTCAATAAATTTCATTCTAAACCATCCTTGTTTTGTATTTTTAAATAGGTCTGAACCCAATCGTATTTTAAACTATTTGAAAACAAATGTCAATACAAAATTAAAAGAAAGACATTTGATTGCTTTGAGGCAAATCTTTAAGTACTCCTGATTCTTGCAACGTTTCAATAACTGCTTTAGTAACTTTTGAACGAAACTGAATATCGTCAACCGACAAATATTTTCCCTCTTTTCGTGAATCTACAAGTCCTTGAGCAGCCGACCCTCCAACGCCGGAAAGAGATGAAAACGGAAGACGGATTTTATCTTCTTCTACTAAAAACTTATAAGAATCTGATTTATATAAGTCTACTGGCAAGACTTTAATTCCTCTGGCAAGCATTTCATTTACGATTTGCAAAGTAGAGTAAGCGTTAAGCTCCTTAGCACTAGCTTCTTTACCTTTGTTTATTATATCTGCCATTTTCTTTTTCACGGCATCCCTGCCTTTCATTACTGTCATACCATCGAAATCTTCTCCGCGGACTGTGAAATATGCAGCGTAATATTCAGTCGGATTATACACTTTATACCAACCCAGTCTTAGTGTTGAGATCATATAAGCCGCTGCATGGGCCTTCGGGAACATATACTTTATTTTCATACACGATGAAATATACCATTCCGGTACACCATGCTGACGCATTGCTTGAAGATGTTCTTTTGTAAGAAGCTTTGTGGCTTTTCCTTTACGTACTATTTCCATAATATTAAATGCAGTTTTAGGATCTAATCCTTTGTGCATTAAGTAGACCATTATATTATCACGTGTACCAATTACTTCCGATATAGTACAAATCCCTTTTTTTATCAGTTCATGAGCATTGCCATTCCATACATCCGTTCCATGCGATAGACCGGAGACTTGGAGCAAATCAGAAAATGTGGAAGGTTTACATTCCATAAGCATTTGCCTTACAAAATTAGTTCCAACTTCAGGGAGAGAAAAAGTTCCTGTATGCGAATCGATATCCACGGGTTTGACTCCTAAAGCGTCAGTAGAAGTGAATAAAGACATAACTTTTTTATCGCTCATCGGGACGCTTGTAACCTTTATTCCGGTATAATCCTCTAGGTATTTATATATGGAAGGGACATCGTGTCCGAGTTCGTCTAGTTTACATATTGTATCATGAATAGCATGAAAGTCGAAATGAGTGGTTATGTTATCGGATTTTTGATCGTTAGCAGGTCGTTGTACAGGGCAAAAATCGTAAATTTCTTTATTTTTGGGTACAACTACCATTCCTCCGGGATGCTGTCCTGTAGTCCGTTTTACTCCTGTACAGCCGGTTGCTAAGCGAAGCATTTCAGCTTTTCTTAGAGTAATCCCACGTTCTTCGGCATATTTTTTTGTAAATCCTATTCCTGTTTTAGTAGCTACAGTACCAATGGTACCTGCTTTAAATACGTTATCTTTTCCAAAAAGGCTTTCAGTATATCTATGTGCATCATTTTGGTACTCACCTGAAAAATTAAGGTCAATATCAGGTGTTTTGTCTCCGTCAAATCCTAAAAATGTTTCAAAAGGAATATCATGACCGTCTTGTAAATATTTAGTACCGCATTTAGGGCAGTTTTTATGAGGCAAATCGAAGCCTGAGCCGTAACTTCCATCAGTAATAAATTCAGAGTTTTTGCATTTAGGGCAAAGGTAATGAGGAGATAAAGGATTAACCTCAGAGATTCCCGAAATAGTTGCTACAAATGAAGATCCTACTGAGCCTCTTGATCCTACTAGATATCCATGTTTTTCTGAGTCCGCTACCAGTTTTTGAGCAACCATATAAAGAACCGAAAACCCATGTTTAGTAATTGACCCTAGCTCTTTTTCAAGACGATTAGCCACAATTTCAGGTAAAGGATCACCATATTTTTCTTTTGCTCTTTTCATGGTTATTTCTATAAGCTCTTCTTGAGCTCCGGGAATGGATGGGGGATACACACCGGCAGGTATGGGGGAAATATATTCAATCATATCTGCTATTTTGTTGGTATTTTCTACTACTACTTCATAAGACTTTTTCTTGCCTAGGTACAAAAATTCTTTAAGCATTTCAGCGGTAGTATGAAAATAAAGCGGTGCTTGATTATCTGCATCTTCGTATCCTTGTCCGGCCATTAATATTTTACGATATTCGGCATCTTTAGGATCTAAAAAATGGACGTCTCCTGTTGCGACAACCGGTATATTTAGTTCTTCTCCCAGCTTAATAACTGTTTTATTGAATTCTTGAAGGTTTTCACGAGAATTGGCTATTCCTTCCCGCAACATAAATTCGTTATTACCAATAGGTTGAACTTCCAAATAGTCATAAAACTTTGCTATTTCAAGCAAATCTTCCCATGGTCTTCCGGAGGTAATTGCTCTAAATAAATCTCCTGCTTCACAGGCGCTGCCTATTAAAAGTCCTTCACGAAATTTTAAAAGCTGACTTTTGGGGATTCTGGGTTTTTTATAATAAAACTTCAAATGTGCCATTGAGATTAACTTATATAAATTTTTAAGACCTTTCTGATTTTTCACTAATATAGTCATATGATACGATATAGATTTTTTAGCATCTGTATTTGAAAGGCATGTATTTATTTCAGATATATTTGATATACTTTTTGTGTCCATAGCCATATTGATTAAAGAAATGAAGATATAAGCGAGGGCTTTTGCGTCATCGCATGCTCTGTGATGGTTAAATTCAGGAATTTTAAGAAATTTTGCTATAGTATCCAGCTTGTGGTTTTTTATACTCATGATTAAAGCTCTGCTCAATGGGACTGTATCTATAAAACTAAAATTGAAAGACATATTTAATCTTTCTGTGGCGGCTTTTACAAAAGAGACGTCAAAATTAGCATTATGAGCAACCAAAACAGGGCATTCACCGCAAAATGCTTTAAACTTTTCTAATGCTTCTTTTTCTTTAGGTGCACCTCTAACCATATCTTGAGTTATTCCTGTAAGTTCAGTAATTTTATTTGAAATTTCCATTTCAGGATCTACAAAAATCGAAAACTCATCAAGTATTTCTTTATTTCTAACTCTAAGTGCACCTATTTCTATTATTTTATCTTGTTTAGCATTAAGACCTGTAGTTTCCAGATCGAAACAAATAAATTCGTCATCAAATGATCTTCCGTCGTTACCCGTAACTATAGGAAGCATGTCATTTACAAAATATGCTTCTATGCCATATATTATTTTTATTTTTTTATCAGATTTATTTATTTTGTTAGCGCAATTCATTGCTTCTGGATAGGCTTGAGCTACTCCGTGATCAGTTATAGCTATTGCACTATGTTCCCATTTATGGGCTCTTTCAATTAAATCAGACGCATTATTCATACCGTCCATAGATGACATATTAGTATGTAAGTGAAGTTCTACACGTTTTTTAGGAGCATTGTCTACAACTTCACATTTTTTTACTATATTTATACTTCTTGGATTCATTACTATTTCTTTTTCATAGCTATCTTCTGAAAATTCACCTTTTACAAGTAAAGTCATACCTGATTTTAGAGTTTCAAGATATGAAGACAATGATTTGCTTTCTATTACTTTAATAGTTAGAGAGCTGGTGTAATCAGTTATGTAAATAGAGTAAATAACTTTTTTATTATCCTTGGTTACTCTGGAATCTATAGAAAATATATCTCCCCATACAGTTCCTGATTTCATTTGCATATCAATTTCTCTTAAAGGAATAGGAGTAGATTTTATTTTATTACCGTATATCACTTTAGCGGATTCTTGAGATATTTTTGGAAGCATATCAGCTTCGCTTCTAACTTCTATTTCAGGTATTTTCTGGATTTCTTGTTCTTCTTTTTTTTCAAATTCTGAAAAACTGCTGTTTACACTATTATTTGAAATGGATTTTTGGATATTTTTTTCTTCATTTACTAACGCTTCATTTGGAATTTTCTTAATGTTTTCAATAAAATTAACTTTAATTTTTCTTTTTAATTCTTTAGATATATTCTCAGCGATTTTACGATCAATACCTTTATGTATCAAAATACTCTTTCCATTATTATTCAGCTTAATTTCAGCACAGTCATTTATAATTTCAACTGAAAAGTCTTTTAGAATTTTTGAGAGTGAAGGAGAATCCTGAGTGGACTTTTTTATTATACTTTCAATATTTAAACTATTATTTTTAAAAAATTCATCAGGTTCTGAATTTAAAACATTTACGTATATTTTTACCTCTTTAAATCCTAAAGGAGATATAAGTATTAAGCGTTGTGCTTCATCTAAGACATTTTGTGAGATTTTCATTTTAGAAATCAAGTTTACATAAAGCCTCAAGTTAGATTTATCTATATTAAAAGAATCTATGTTAGATTTCAGTATGCTTTCGTCTAATGCATTTGTATTTATATACTCTTCAAAAAAAATTTTAAAATTTTTCACTTTGGATCTTCCTTTTAATTAATGCTTTTATTTGACGTCATTAGATTCACTTCTTTAATCAATTCTTTAACCAGTTCTTTTTCCTGTACTTTTTTGATTATTTTCCCTTTTTTAAAAATAATTCCTATGCCATCAGCTCCTGTAATACCTATGTCTGCATCTTTTGCTTCTCCGGGTCCGTTTACTACGCATCCCATAATAGCAATTTTTAATTTAAATTTCACATTTTCAAGCAATTTTTCTACTTCCTTGGCAATTTCTATTATATTAATTCTTGTTCTTCCGCAAGTAGGGCAAGAAACAATATTAACTCCATTATTATATAAATTGAGAGATTTTAATATATTAATTCCTGATTTAATTTCATTAATAGGATCATCAGTAAGAGAGACTCTTATTGTATCTCCTATGCCGTTTAATAGCAAGCTACCTATTCCTATGGAAGACTTTATAATTCCTATTTTTTCTGTTCCCGCTTCAGTAACACCGAGATGCAAAGGATACAAACATTTTTCTGCAACCAATTTGCAAGCTTCTACAGTAGTATAAACATCTGAAGCTTTAAGAGAAAGCACTATATCATTAAATCCAAAATTTTCAAGTAGTTTAGCATTATAGAGAGCACTTTCACACATTGCTTGAGGAGAAACAGTGCCGTATTTTTTAAGAATATGTTTTTCTATAGATCCCGAATTCACGCCTATTCTTATAGGTATACCTCTATTAAAGCATACCTTAGCAATAGATTTTATTTTATCATTACTTCCGATATTTCCCGGATTTATTCTTATTTTATCAGCACCGGCCATAACAGCTTCTATAGCAAGTTTATAATCAAAATGGATGTCTGCAACCAAAGGAATATCAGATTTTTCTTTTATAGATGATATAAGCTTTACCGCCTTTAAGTCCGGTATAGCGACTCTTAATATATCACATCCAGCTTTCTTGAGTTCGATAGCTTGATTTACATTCTTTTCGACCTCGTAGGATGGAAAATTTAGCATTGATTGAACGGCAATAGGATTATTGCCGCCTATTTTTAAATTACCTATTTTTACTTCTTTTGAATTTCTTCTCATTTTAAATACTCCAAATTTGAAAATCTAATTTTTGACAATTAATCTCATAATATCGCTATAAGATATAAACAGCATTAATATTATAAATAGAGCAAAACCGATAGCATGAATCCAACCTTCATATTTAGGATTCAACTTTTTGTTAGTTATAAGCTCAAATAGTAGAAATATTAATCTTCCTCCGTCCAAAGCCGGTAAAGGCAAAAGATTAAAGACGCCTAAATTGATTGTAATCATAGCAATGAAAGAAAGTAAGCTGTTTAATCCTACTACTGCGCTGGTTTTTAAACCTTCCGAAGTAGCTTGACCGATAGCGGAAACAATGCCTATTGGACCGCTCATTCCACTAAGAGCAAATCTTCCTGTTAATAGTCCTACTATACCTGACCATACTATTTGTATTGTAGAGATTGTATCTAGGAACACATTTTTAATTAACGAAAAAAAGTTTTTTTCTACGGGGCTTACGTAAAAGTCTATTTGAGTAGCTGATTTTCCATTTTCCAAATCTAAAACATTAAACTTTACGTCTTTTAATTCTATGATTTCACTATCTCTCTTGATTTTAAAATCAAAATTCTGTTTACCATCGACTGATAGAGCGAATGCTAAATCTTTATATGTGAATATGGATGTTCTATCTATTTTAAGTATTTCATCTCCGACTTTTAAGCCTGATTGTTGTGATATGGCATTTTCCGAAAATTTAGATATAGTTGTTGAAGTAAACTGAGTTCTTTGAGCAAAAACAATAAGAGTTATTAAAAATCCTAGGACTATATTCATTATAGCTCCCATAGATACTATTATGATTTTTTGCCATGGTTTTTTTCTTTCAAAAGCTCTTGGATCGCTACTTTGTTCATCTTCGCCTTCCATGGAACAAAATCCTCCCAAAGGTAAAGCTCTAAGCGAAAATGTAGTTTCTCCCTTTTTTATTTTGCATAGTGTCGGTCCCATTCCCAAAGCAAATTCATTAACTTTAACTCCAAAAGATTTAGCACTGAAATAATGCCCCCATTCATGAGCGAGAATAATTAAGTTAAGAAGTAAAATTCCTAAAATTATAAAAAGTATTTTCATTCAAATGTCTCCTTACCGTTTTAGTATTAACTGTTCACAGGTTATAGGTAAAATAGAGTTTATAATAAGTCTTGTATGTATAAGATTTATTCTATATTTTTATTAATCATTTCTATTTTATCTTTAACTTTCTTATCAATAATTTCTATTTCTTCAAAAGATTTAAGTGCCGGGAAATCAAAATGGTCTAAAGCGTAATCTACGATTTTAACTATATCAGTAAATAAAATTTCTCTATTTAAAAACATTTCTACAGCTTTTTCATTTGCTGCATTGATTACTACACAAGCGGAATCATTCTTGTTAAATGCCTTTTTACATATATCTATAGCTTTAAAAGCTTTGTAATCAGGATCAAAAAAGGATAAATTTTTAAATTTTGCCAAATTTAAACCTTCAACTGAGCAATTGACTCTTTCGGGATAAGTTAAAGCATACTGAATAGGAATTTTCATGCTGGGTACTGCCATTTGAGCTAACACAGCTCCATCATTAAATTCTACCATTGAATGAACTATACTTTCTCTATGAATAACCACGTCTATATTTTCTACCGGAACCTCGAAAAGATGAGCAGCTTCAATAATTTCTAGTCCTTTATTCATCATGGTGGCTGAATCAATACTTATTTTTTTACCCATATTCCAATTAGGGTGATTAAGCGCTTCTTCAGCAGATACAGTTTTTAATTCAGATAAAGTTTTCCCAAAAAACGGCCCTCCGGAAGCCGTTAAGATTAACTGTTGAATATTTTTTTTGTTTTTATTTCCCTGTAAGCATTGGAAAATTGCACTATGCTCACTATCTACAGGAAATAACTTAACATTTTTTTCCTTTGCAAGTTTTATAACAAGAGAGCCGCCTGCAACTAAGGTTTCCTTATTTGCCAGAGCTATATCTTTACCGGTTTTTATAGCTTCTACTGTAGGTAAAAGTCCGGAAATGCCCGACATTGCGGCAACTACCGTTTCAGCAGAAGAGACAGTAGCCGCCTCACATACTCCTTCTTTACCTGATAAAATTTTAGTAAATGTATCATTTACTCTTTTTTTTAATTTAAGTGCTTGGGCATCATTAAAAACAGCAGCAACTTGAGGCTTAAACATTCTTATCTGTTTTTCAAGTAAATCAATATTTTGATTTACAGCTAACGAAGATACTTTGATTCCCAAATTTTTTGCGACTTCTAAAGTTTGGGTTCCAATTGAACCTGTGGAACCTAATACGCAAATATTTTTCTTCATATTAATCACACTCTTTTAAAAAATTATAGGCATAAGCTTTAAAAATATATAAACATATGGAACAACAAAAATTACGCTGTCAAAACGATCTAAAATACCTCCATGCCCGGGCATTAGGTTGCCAAAATCTTTTACTCCGCAGCGTCTTTTTATTGTAGAAAAACATAAGTCTCCTAAGGAAGAAAGAAGCGAACCTACAAATCCTAAAACCAAAACTAAAAAGTAATTTATTTGTTGCTTTTCAGGGAATATATAATTGTTAAAGGTTACGGAAATTAGGACTACACATATTAAGCATACAATTATTCCGCCAATAAATCCTTCAATGGTTTTTTTAGGACTTATTTCCGGACAGAGTTTTTTCTTTCCAAAAAAATTTCCACAAAAATAAGCTCCGGTGTCAGACATCCAAGCGATAGTAAGAGCTAAAAGTACGTAAAAGCTACCGTACTCTTGACCATAGTTTCTCAAATCCACTATTTTAAAAAGAGAAAAAGATATTACAACAGACATAGTATATACTGTGCATATATCTTTCATTTTTAAATCTTTGTATAGCATAAGTGAGGAAAGCATTATTAAGGTATAAAGATACCAGCATAGCTGCCAAACAGTTGAAAAACCTACTAAAGGTAGTATAGGCACAAAGATAAGTGTAGGAATAGTAATTATATAAAGTTTGGATATTCCAATAACTGAAAATATTTCTTTAATAGCAAGAGCTGAAATAAGGGAAGTAACAATATTTATAAGCCATAGACAATTTTGATTAAACATTAATATCGTAAGAGCAAAAACAGCACCAATAACACCCGAAACAATTCTCTTGGACAATTTCTATTCACCTCCAAAACGCCTAATACGTGTGGAGTATTCATCAAGAGCTTTATTGAGTTCATTTTCATTAAAATCGGGCCATAAAACCGAAGTAAAGTAAAATTCCGCATATGCAGCTTGCCAAAGCATAAAGTTAGAAATTCGTTGTTCTCCCGCTGTGCGAATTATTAAGTCAACATCAGGCTGACCTGAATTATAAAGTCTTTCTGACACTAAATTTTCGGATACTTGATCTATATCAAGCTTATTACTTTTTAAATCTTCTAAAATACTTTTGGTAGCATGAGTTATTTCTTCACGTCCACCATAATTCATAGCTATATTTAAACTCATTCCAGTGTTGTTAGCAGAGCAGTTTTCAATTTTTAATATGAGATCACGTATATCCTGTGGAAATTTAGAAATATTTCCCATGAATTTTACTCTAATATTTTCAGAGCTGAATTTTTCAAGAGCGTTATTAAGATATTTTTTAAATAAAATCATTAAATAAGAGATTTCGTCTTTAGATCTTTTCCAATTTTCTGTTGAGAACGCATAAACGGTTAAATACTTAATACCGATTTTATTGCAATAAAGAGCGATTGATTTAAAAGTTTCAGCTCCTTTTGAATGTCCATAATTTGAGGGCAAAAAACGTTTTTTTGCCCATCTTCTGTTTCCATCCATTATTATTCCTATATGAATAGGTAAAGAGTTACTATTATAAATAGTCGTCATTTTAATTCTCCGACCTAATATTATTTTAAACTTTTATATTTCCATAATTTGAGATATTTTAGTACTACAAAGCTTATCAATATCGCTGCAAACTTTGTCTGTGCAATCTTGAATTTTCTTTTCGGCCTTTTTAAGTTCATCCTCGTTAATTTCGGAATTCTTTTTTGCATTTTTTGTTTTATCCATGGAATCTCTTCTGATATTTCTAACTGAAATTTTCGTTTCTTCAGCCATATGTGAAATTTCTTTGGAAATTTCCTTTCTTCTATCTTCTGTAAGCTGAGGGAATATTAATCTAATTACTTTGCCGTCATTTTGAGGATTAATTCCTAGATCGGACTTTTGGATTGACTTTTCTATTGCTGAAAGCAATGAAATATCCCAAGGCTGAATTACGATAACTCTAGCTTCAGAGACTGAAACAGCAGCTACTTGATTTATAGGAGTGGGAGTTCCGTAGTAATCTACGGTTACTTTATCAAGGACTGCAGGGTTAGCCCTTCCGGCACGGATAGAAGCGTATTGTTGAGATAGAAATTCCAGAGCGGATTTCATACGAGATTCTGTGTCTTTTAGTATAGCATTAACCATTAAAAATCACCTTTCAATTTGTTGTATATTATAATTTTTTTATATGTAAAAAATTATGGCAAGACTAAAGTTCCTACTGAAATACCATTTAGAGCACTAATTATATTATCTAAAGGAGTTATATTAAATATCAAAATCGGAATTTGATTATCTCTATGCATAGAAGCTGCTGTACTGTCTATAACTTTTAAATTTTTTGAAAGCATCTCATCAAAAGTGATAGTTTCGTATTTTTTAGCTGAAGAGTCTTTTTTAGGATCACCGCTATATACACCATCTACTCCTGTAGCCTTAAGAACAATTTCAGCGTTTATTTCACAAGCTCTCAGTGAAGCAGCTGTATCAGTAGAGAAGAAAGCGTTTCCAGTACCATATCCGAAAATAACAACTTTTCCTTTTTCAAGATAAGAAATAGCCTTTTCCGGTGAATAAAGCTCTCCTACTTGAGGGAAGTGAACAGACGTTAACAAAGAAGCTTCGCATCCTACTTGATCTAAACAATCTGAGAGAGCCAAAGAATTAATAACTGTTGCCATCATGCCCATATGATCGGCTTTTACTCTGTTCATATGACCACTGCTTCTGCCTCTCCAGAAATTTCCTCCTCCAACTACCACAGCGACTTGGACGCCCGCCTGTGAAATTTCTTTTAGTATTTTAGCTAATTTTAAGACTATCTCAAAATCTATACCTGTTTTGTTATCTCCGGCAAGATACTCACCGCTTATTTTTAAGAGTATTCTCTTATATGAAGGATTCAATAATACACACTCCTATACATTATTAAACTATCAAAAGATAATTTTAAATAAAATTATTCCTAATTAACATTCTAAAAGCTTACTTTAAATACTATGATTTACAAAATAAATTTAAATGATATTTTGTAATTATTTATTAAAATAAATATTAATACATTAATCAGCTTTAAATTAATTCTATCCTAACTATTAAAATATGTAAATACCTAAGTTTATTTAGTGCACTTGCTTATCGGAAGTATAAAAGAATACTCAAATTTAAACAAATGATAATTCAAAAATTTAGCTTAAAGTTATTGACATTTATTAGATTTTAGTTATAACTCTATAGTGTGTAGGATTTGAATTATGAGTTTAAAAATTAAATGAGAGGAGGAACATGAATGGAAGATATGATTGCCCGCATCATTGAGCTTGACAAAAAAGCAAGAGATGATGTTACCCGAGCAAAACAGCTTAAGTTAGATTCCGAACAAAAAATAAGTGCTTTAAAAGAGAAAAAACGTTCCGAATATATAAACCGTGCCAGAATGGATATAAAAGAACGGGAAAAGGATGAAAAAATCAAAGCTTGTATAAAACTTTCAGCAGTTGAAGGTATCTATAAGAAAAAGGCTCAAAGAATTGAAAAAATATATTCTGAAAACAAGAAAAAATGGGTTGATATTATAATCAATAGAGTGAAGGCTAACTAAGAGATTTAAAAAGCTAACAACTTTTTAATTGAAAGAGAGGTGAAGTGAATTAGCTGAAGCTTTGGATTTAATTCCGAAATTCTTTAGTTATTTACGTGATTTATGATACTTTCTTATGCGTCTAATGCGGTGCTTTCAAAGGCACGTGCAATGTATGGAAAAAGGATTTCACCTAAAAATTATGAAGAGCTTTTAGCTTGCAGGAATATTTCTGATATTGTAGCTTACCTTAAAAGGAAAACAAACTACACGGATGTACTTTCAAAAATCAATGAAAACCACGTCCATCGCAGGGAATTGGAGGCAAGCTTAAAATCTAAGCTTTTTATAGATTTTGAAACTCTTGCACGCTACGATATTTCGGTAGGAGAACATTTTTATGAATATCTTATTTCAAGAGCAGAGATAGAACAGTTTATGAAAGCTCTAATGCTTATGTCAGCCGGAAAGTGCAAAAAAGATAACTTAGATATACCTGAATTCTTTTTAGGGCACACGAAAGTAGATTTAAGAGGTTTATCAAATGTTCAAACCTATGACGACTTATTAAAAGCGGTAAAAAACTCGGTTTATTTCAAGTTACTTTCTAAATTTAAACCTAAAGAAGGGGAATCCCTTAATATTACTGCTATTGAAACTACTTTGCATAATTATTTGCATCAAGTAGTATTTAAAATAATAAACAAATATGTTAAAGGAAACGCTCAAAAGGAGCTCAAATCATTTTTTGAATTGTACACAGATCTCAGTAATATGATAAGAATTGTTCGTATGAGAAAATTTTATAAGCTTACTCCGGATTATATGATGAGTTCACTCATAGAAGGAGGGGCTCTTAAAACTGAAAAGCTTAAAGCTTTTGTGGAATCTCCTACGGATAAACAAATGATGACGAGTATGAAAAATACTCCAATGGGGAAAAAGTGGTTTTCAAGAAATTTGGATGTTGTTGATAAAGTTCCTATTAACATGCGGTTTAACTGGTGCAGACATAACATAAGATTTTCTATTTCTCCTCCGATAGTTTTAATATCGTACGTATTTCTTAAAGAAGTGGAAATTTTAAATGTAATTACTATAATCGAAGGAGTAAAGTATAAATTATCTCCTGAGGAAATTAAAAAGATGTTAATAAAGTAAAAATTTTTTAACTTATCATTTTATAAAAAGAAAGGCGGGAAAAAACGGAATGTCAATTTGTGAAATGAACTGTATAAGTATAATAGGTCCTTTTAAGAGACTGGATGAAGTAGTTAATATTTGCGGCGAATCTAAAATATTTCAGCCTGATAATGTTTCTTCTTTTTATTCAAATACAGAAAATTTCTTACCTATATCTGAAGAAAATCCTTTTACTTCTCCTCTGATGAAGCTTAAAAATACAATATATTCTTGCGGTGCAAAGCCGGAAGAGACTGATATATCAAATTTTCATATAAGTCGAAGTAAAATAGATAAATATGTAAAGTTTATTTCTGAAAAAGTAGAAGGCTTAGTAGATGAAAAAAGAAAAATTTATGGTCAAATTGCTTCTAATAATGAACAGATTGAAAAATTAAAGCATTTTTACGGCCTTGATAAAACTTTAAAAGAAATTCTTTCTTGTGAATATGTTAAAGTCCATTTCGGTAAAATCCCAAAAAATATTTATGCCAGATTTGATGATTACGCTGAAAAAAGCAAAAAACTAGGAATAGAACTAGTTTTCTTTGCATATGACAGCGATGATGAATATCAGTGGGGAGTTTAC